>CAZYRD010000008.1:6908-28897 GCA_964649475.1 uncultured Faecalibacterium sp. | reverse complement strand
CGCATCAGGCGCTGAACACCCGCTTTACTCCCGAAGCCTACGACAAGGCGTGGCAGAACACCCTGTTCACCCATTTCCATGATATCCTCACCGGCTCCTGCGTGCAGGAGAGCCGCGAGCACGCCATGGGTCTGCTGGCACAGGCGGTCGCCGTTGCCCAGACCCAGCAGAGCAAGGCCTGCGAAAAGCTGTCGCAGGCGGTGGACACCTCCATGTTCACCTGCGATGACGACATCAGCCGCACCAAGTCCGAGGGCGCGGGCGTCGGTTACGGGCTTACTGCCTACGCAGGTGTGCCCAACCCGGAGCGCGGCGCCGGAAAACACCGTGTATACACCGTGTTCAACCCCTCCGCCGCCGTCCGCAAGGAGCTGGTGGAGGTGACCCTGTGGGACTATGCGGGCAATGTGGATCTGCTGGAGGCTGTGGACAGCACCGGCCGTGCCGTGCCCCTGCAGCTGCTGGACCGTCAGCCGCAGCGCTATTGGGATCATCTGTACTACCGTGCTCTGTTTGAAGCGGAGGTCCCCGCCTTCGGCTGGGCCGCCTATGAGCTGCGCCCCAAAAAAGTGACGGAATACCCCACCTTCCGCAACACGGCCATCATCGAGCGTATCGAGACTCCCAACGAGGCCTTTGTGCTGGAAAACGAACATCTCTGCGCCCGGTTTGACACCGGCAGCGGCATGCTGCATTCTCTGGTGGACAGGGCCACCGGTAAAGAGCAGCTTTCCGCCCCCGCAGGCCTGCAGCTGGTGCGAACCAACAACGGCGGCATGTCCGCATGGCTGGTGGGCCGCTATCTGGGTATGGAGCCTGTCACCGGCACCACCCACGTCACCCACACAAGCGGCGCGCTGCGCAGCAGCGTCACCTTTACCCAGCAGGTCATGCACTCCACTGTGAAGATGACCGTTTCGCTGGACGCCGGCGCGAAGGCGCTGCATTATGATCTGGAGATCGACTGGCACGAGACCGGCAAAGCGCAGGAGTGGCTGCCGGTGCTCACCTACCGTCTGCCTGTGGCGGGCGGCGTAAAGAGCATGCTCAACGACATCCCCGCAGGTGCAATTATTCGCACGCCTGCTGAGATCGAGCGGCCGGCCCTCAGCTATGCCTGTCCCGCCGTGGAAGGCGTCACCGCCGCCATTGTCTGTGACTGCAAGTACGGCTACCGTCTGACGGAGGACGCCATCAGCTGCACGCTGATCAACACCGGCATGGAGCCCGACCCGTACCCCGAGCGCGGTATCCACCGCATCCAGCTGTATCTGGTGCTGACCGAAGCCGCCCCCGCGGCACTGAAGGTGGCTGCCGAGCAGCTCATCCGTCCCGCGGTTGGCGTGCCCACCGCCGTGCATCCCGGCAGCCTGCCCGCCGTCGGCAGCTTGCTTGGTGCCGAGGCCGGCAGCTGCGTCATCACCGCCGTCACCGTCACCGGGGACGGCGCGCTGGCTGTGCGCTGCTACGAGACCGAAGGCAAGCCCGCCGTGGTGCGGCTGAAGCCCTCCTTCGTACCGGCCCGCGCCGCAGTCACTGACCTCAACGAAACCGAGCTTGCCGCCGCCACAGTGGAAAACGGCGTTGTCAGTACCGCCGTCGCCCCGTATTCCATTGCCCAGATCAAGATCTGGAAGATCTGAGCTCGATAAATCGTATTATAAGGGAGCTGCCGCATATCTTTGCGGCGGCTCCTTTTACTTTTTTAAGAATTTGTAAAAAACGCGGTGCAGGCGCAAAAACCACTTGCATTTTTCTGCCGGGAAGTGTATAGTATAATCATATTAGCACTCGAAACGATAGAGTGCTAAAAGAGAAAAAGTAAAGCGAGGTCTGTAAACATGGCAAAAAAACAGTTTAAGGCGGAAAGCAAACGCCTTTTGGATCTGATGATCAATTCCATTTACACCAACAAGGAGATCTTTCTGCGCGAGCTGATCAGCAATGCCAGCGACGCGGTGGATAAGCTGTATTATAACGAGGGCGGCGCAGGCCTCAACCGCGAGGATCTGTCCATTGATCTGGCTGTTGATACCGACGCCCGCACCCTGACCCTGACCGACAAGGGCGTGGGTATGACCAAGGAAGAGCTGGAAAGCAATCTGGGCACCATTGCCCGCTCCGGCTCGCTGGCGTTCAAGCAGACGAACGAGAAAAAAGAGGACATCGACATCATCGGCCAGTTCGGCGTGGGCTTCTATTCCGCCTTCATGGTCGCCAAAAAGGTCACCGTCGTCTCCCGCGCATGGGGCAGCGACGAGGCCTGGTGCTGGGAGAGCGCCGGTGCGGACGGCTACACCGTCACCGAGGCCGACCGCGCCGCCAACGGCACCACCATCACCCTGTACCTGAAAGACGACACCGAGGAGGAGACCTACTCCGACTATCTGGAAGAGTACAAGCTGCGCAGTCTGGTGCGCAAATACTCCGACTACATCCGTTACCCCATCACCATGCTGTGCAGCCGCAGCAAAATGGTGGAGGGCAGCGACAAGGACGCCGACGGCAACGACAAAACTCCCGAATACGAGACCGTGCTGGAGCGTGAGACCCTCAACAGCATGGTGCCCCTGTGGAAAAAGAACAAAAGCGAGCTGACGCAGGAGGACTACGACCGTTTTTACAGCGAAAAGTTCTTCGATTACGAAAAGCCGCTGCGCACCGTCCACTCCCACACCGAAGGCATGGTCAGCTACCACGCGCTGCTGTATGTGCCCGGTCACGCCCCCTACGATTACTACACCAAAAACTTTGAAAAAGGCCTGCAGCTGTACTCCAACGGCGTGCTTATCATGGACAAATGTGCCGACCTGCTGCCCGACCATTTCAGCTTTGTCAAGGGCGTGGTGGACAGCCCCGACCTGTCCCTGAACATCAGCCGCGAGATGCTGCAGCAGGATCGCCAGCTCAAAACCATTGCAAACGCATTGGAAAAGAAGATCAAAAACGAGCTGGAAGCCATGCTGAAAAACGACCGCGAAAAGTACGAAAAGTTCTTTGAGGCGTTCGGTCTGCAGCTCAAGTTTGGCCTGTACCAGAGCTACGGCATGAAGAAGGAGCTGCTGCAGGACCTGCTGGTGTTCTACTCCTCCAGCGAGAAAAAGCTTGCCACGCTGGCCGAGTACGTCAGCCGCATGAAGGAGGAGCAGAAGTATATCTACTACGCCTGCGGCGAGACCACCGCAAAGCTGGAGCTGCTGCCCACCGCCGAGCTGCTGCGGGATAAGGGCTACGAGATCCTGTACCTCACCGACGACGTGGATGAATTCCTGATGAAGATGCTGATGAAGTACGGCGAGAAGGAATTCAAGAACGTGGCCGATCCCGATCTGGGTCTGGAGACCGAAGCTGAAAAGGATGAGGTAAAGGCCGCTGCCGAAACCAACAAGGACATGCTGGCCGCCGTGAAAGAGGCGCTGGACGGCAAGGTGGCTGAGGTCACTGTCACCGGCCGCCTGAAAAACCACCCCGCCTGCCTGTCCGCCCGCGGTCAGGTCAGTCTGGAGATGGAAAAAGTGCTGAACGCCATGCCCAACCAGACCGAAAAGGTCACCGCCGAAAAGGTGCTGGAGCTCAACGCATCTCACGGCATCTTCCGCAAAATGCAGACCGCTTTCATCAGCGAGCCGGAAAAGCTGGCCACCTACGCCGCCGTGCTGTACAACCAGGCGCTGCTCATCGAGGGCCTGCCCATCGAGGATCCCGTCGCCTACGCCAACGCCGTCTGCGAGCTGATCGGCTGATACCAAAGAAGATGAAGAAAGCAAGGCTTCCGCGAAAGCCTTGCTTTTTCTTTGTCGTCATATTACCTTTTTCGGACAGGTTTCAGTCGTTTTTCTCCGACAGCCACTTGCTTTTCGGCACCAGCGTGGTCGTGGTTTTGTACTGCAGCCGACTGTAAAACCGCTCGTGGCGGTCGTCATTCACCGCCTGCAGCTGGATCATCGCCCCGCCAAGTGCTTTTACCCGTTGCTCCAGCTCCAGCATGAAAGCGGTGCCCAGTCCCTGAGACTGGTACGCAGCGGCAATGACGATCTCGACGAGGTCGTAGGCCATGATGTCATCGTACTGCTCAAAATGCCCCATGGCAAAGCCGATAAGTACGCCGCTTTGTTCCAGCACAAGGCAAAGGGCGTCTTCGGCGCTCCACACCTGATGGATACGCCGGTAAGCGGTCTGCGGCATCCAGGCACCGTCTTCGCGGTTGTTGTAGTATTCTGTGTACAGCGGCACGATGTGCGCGATATCCTCTTCCCTCATGGAACGGCAGAGAATATTTTCGGGCAGATATGACATTCTTCCGGCGACTCCTTTTATGGTGTGTGATCTATCATAGCACACCGGACTTCAGATGACAAGCACATCCCAGAAATGTCAAAAAATACGGGAACATATTTGGGAAAAGGCATTTCCTTTGCCGGCGAAAAATGGTATACTTTATCTGTTAATGTAAAATAGGGAAGTATGTGTTCTTCCCGAAAAAATCCAGATGAAGGAAGTGTATTATGGTCAGCATTAAAAAACTGTTTGAACCGGCGGACATGACCATCGGTTCGCCGTGGAAGAGTATTGTTATGTTCTCCATCCCCATGCTTATCGGCAACATTGCCCAGCAGCTGTACAACACGGTGGACAGCATCGTGGTCGGCAAGTATGTGGGTGACAACGCCCTTGCCGCCGTCGGCAGCGCCGGTCCGCTGTTCAATATGCTGCTGGTGCTGTTTGTCGGTATTTCTGCCGGTGTGGGCATCATGGTCGCCCAGTATTTCGGCGCAAAGGACCGCGAGGCTCTCTCCCGCACCATCGGCACCAGCATCACCCTGACGGCACTGGTCTCTCTGGTGATGATGGCAGCCGCGCCGTTTGCAGTCAAGCCCATGCTTCGTATGCTCAACACGCCGGAGACCATCCTGCAGGACTGCACCAACTATCTGGTCATCCTCATGGTGGGTGTTGCGGGTCTTGCATTTTACAACATTCTCAGCGGTATTCTGCGCGGCATGGGCGACAGCTTCTCGGCGCTGGTGTATCTGCTGATCGCCACCGTGCTGAACATTGTGCTGGACGTGCTGTTCGTGGCAAAATTCAACATGGGCGTGGCCGGTGTTTCCGTGGCCACCGTTATTGCGCAGCTTGTCTCCTCCGCGCTTTGCCTGTGGAAGCTGATGCACATGCGCAGCGTGTTTGATCTGGGCGGAAAAGAGCTGAAGATGGACGGTGCCAAGGTTCGCGAGATCGTCCGCCTCGGCCTGCCCTCCGGCCTGACGCAGGCCATCTTCTCCTCCGCCATGATCGTGGTGCAGTCGCTGACCAACAGCTTCGGTGAGCAGTTCATTGCCGCCAACGTCATCGTCATGCGCGTGGACGGCTTTGCCATGATGCCCAACTTCTCCTTCGGTACCGCTATGACCACCTATGCAGGCCAGAACGTGGGTGCCCGCAAGCTGGACCGCGTCCGTAAGGGCGCCAAGCAGGGCACGCTGATCGCGGTGGGCTGCTCCACCGTTATCACCGGCGCCATTCTGCTGTTCGGCAAATCGCTGATGTCCATTTTTACCGAGACTCCCTCGCTGGTGGATATGAGCTATTACATGATGAGCATTCTGGCGGTGGGCTACATTGCCGTAGCGGTTACGCAGAGCCTTTCCGGTGTTATGCGCGGCGCAGGCGACACCATGACCCCCATGTGGATCTCGCTGGTCACCACCGTTGCCATCCGTGTGCCGGTGGCTTACGGCATTTCCTTCCTTACCCGTACCGCCGAGCTGCCCTACGGCCGCAGCGAGTGCATCCAGATCTCTCTGCTGTTCAGCTGGCTGATGGGTGCGCTGCTCACCGCCGTCTGCTACAAGCGCGGCAATTGGAAAAAGCGCGTGCTCGCGTAAAGCGCCGTCTGGACGGCAAGAGGCCCGTCCGTCAGGCGGGGCAGGCTGCCGTTTCACTGCAAAGAAAAAACGCGCCCGAACCGGTAAAGTGCCGGTCCGGGCGTGTTCTTTTTGCGGTAAATCCACTTTGCGGAGATATGCTGCAAAACGGAAGTTCTGCGGCGGGCTGTGAAAAAATCAGCTCCACAGCTTTTTCAGCTGCCCGATCAGCCAGATCTCCGCTTCGCGGGCCATGGCGGCCTGTTCGGGGTTCTGACGCTCGTCACCGGCGGGGTAGTCGGGACGGTTCACCTCAAGGAAGCCGTGCTGGGCCTCGGGCCATTCCCGCACAAGCACGGGTACATCCGCTTCCTCCAGACGCTTGGCATAGCCCAAACCCTGCGGGCGCAGAGAATCCTGCCCGCAGACGATCATCAGCACGGGGGCAAGGCCCTCCAGCGCTTCCTTCGGGGCCAGCAGGGGAGACGCCATCGCCTCGGTGTCGCGGTCGGTGTCGCGGAACATCAGCTTGTGGAAATCAGCACGCTCACCGTCGCGGCGGGTGGTCAGGTCGGAGGGGGGATACACCAGCATCTGGCCGCACAGGGGGAAGCCCACATCGCGCAGCAGCATGGCAGCGCCCAGGGCAATGTGCGCACCGGCGCTGTGACCGCCCACCACCATGCGGGCGGGATCCACGTTGTATTCTTCGGCGTGGGCGGCAAAATACAGCACTGCGTCCAGCAGCTCCTCCCACGCATAGGGGTAGGGCTGCTCGTCGACCTTGGTGTAGTTAACGTTCACCACCAGCGCGGGCAGCTGCTCGGCCAGCAGGGCGCAGAAGCTTTCCATCAGAATGGCATCGCCGCCGATCCACGCGCCGCCGTGCAGGTTGAACACAACGGGCAGCGGGGCTTCGGGCATTTGGGCCGGACGGTGCAGAATGACGTTTACGCCGGCTTTGTCCTTGCGGGGAACGACAAAGCGCTCGCCCGTGGTGGGCTTGGCGGCGGCTTCGGCACGCATTTTGTGCAGGGATTCGATCAGATCCTGCATTTCGGGAGAGGTGTTTTCGGGCATTCCGGTGGTTTGGACAGCCATAGCGATCGCTCCTTTTTCTTTTGTGGGGTGTCAAGGCTGCGAGAGGAGTTCTTTCGGCAGCATTTCCTTACAGGTCATCAGTTCGGTAAAACTCAGCAGCAGGCTGGTTTCACACCAGCAGGAACCCCAGAATACGCCGCCCACGGCGGCGGGGCCCTCCCAGTCGCTCATGTTCACCCGCTCACAGACAAAGCCGTCGGGCAGCTTTTTCGGCGGGGCGTCCCAGCTGTAGATGGGGTTTTCCGCGGTGGAAACGCACTGCGGCAGGCAGTGGGCAATGTCCTTTAAAAGCTCCAGATAGGCGCTGTTTTCGGTGTACCGGTACAGCTTGAGCAGGCTGTCGCCGGAAAGGGTGCAGATGCCCGGTGCGGCGTGCTTGTTCTGAATGTTGGCAAACACGGCGCCCACGGTGTTGATACCCAGCCGGGCAAATTCGCTGCCGTCGGGGAATTTGTAAGCGTAGGTCACCACCCAGGAGGAGCAGTAACAGGCCAGCGTTTCGGCGGCTTCCAGCCAGCGGGCGTCGCGGGTGGCTTCATACAGGGCCACGGCGCTTTCCAGCAGGGCAAAGGCGCTTTCGCTGTCCGGTGCGCTGAGGATCTCGCCCGGGCCGCCGTTGGTGACGCCGCTTGCACAGAAATCACCGAAATAGCGTTCCATGGCGGCAGCGGCGACGGAAAGGTAGGCGTCGCAGTCAAAATACTCCGCCGCTTTTACCAGACCGGCGATCGCCATGGCACCGGAGGCACTGCCCGGTACAAGGACGTCGCCGGTCTCGTTGTCGATGAACTGGCCGAAATGCCCGTACCGTTCAAACAGCCGCACAAAGGCGTCGGCGCAGCGGCGGGCGCTTGCTTCCCATGCGGGCTTGGGTGTGGTGACGGCAAGGTTTTTAAACAGGAAATACAGGCCGTCTGCGCTTTTTCGGATCAGATGCAGATGCGGCAGGTCGGATTTGCTGAAATCGTCAAAACAAACCACGCCGTCGCGTACAATGCCGTGAAAAAAGCCGCAGTCCGTCTGGTGTTTGGTCATAAAATCCAGCGTGGCTTCGGCCCGCTTGCGGGAAAGTGCGCTGCCACGCTGCAGCAAAGGCACGGTGGACATACCGCCGCCCACCCAGCCGCACTGCCAGACCTTGCTCATCTCGGCGTAGTATTCGCCGCTCCAGTTCCACTCGTTGAAATGCCGTTCCATCCGCTGCCACAGTTCCTCCGTGTAGCCGAAGACGGCGCGGGGGCTGCTCAGCAGGCATTTGCGCAGGCGGAAGAACTCCCGGTAAAAGGCGGGGATGTCGGCGCAGTCAAAGGTGAACAGCCGGAACCGGGAGGTGATCTCCTCGCCGGAAGCCATGGGGATGCCCGGTTCCTGCGCGGTGGCGTGAGGCATGCAGAAGCGGTAGCTGTCGCTGCGGTTTGAAGGGTAGGAAAGAGCGATGCGGCCTTTTTCGATGGTGCAGCCGATGTTGCGGCCCTTGACCTCCTGTTCAAAAAACAGCAGAACAGCCTGTTTTGCACGGCGGAAAAACACACCCGCACAGGGGGTGGCCATGTCGCCGGAGGTCACTTCCATGCGTCCGCTGCCGTCCGGTTCCAGCGCGGGAACCTCCGTCATCAGCGGCTGAAAGGGGGAGCCGATATCCGCGGAGGAGTAGATGGGCGGGTAGCTGCGCACCGCGCGTTTGAAGCGGTTGCCGTTGTACGCGCAGGCGGGAGAAAAGACGTAGCAGTCCTCCTCCCATGCGGGAAGCTCCAGTACAAGGCGGAAAAAAGCGTTTTCGGCAGCGGCGTCCGCACGGAAATGCAGGGTTTCGTTTTCAATGCGGCAGCTGCCGTGCAGAGAGTCGCTGTACAGCTGAAGGTTCATAGTGGTCTCCTTTTTTATACAGGGGCGGCCGGCGGCGGAAAACAGCCGGCCGTTGGCGTGTGGCGTTATTCGCCCTCGCTCTCCAGTTCTTCCAGTTCCTCGGTCTGCTCGGCCCAGCGGGTATACAGGTCGTCCTGCTCGGCGCGGGCGTCCTCCAGCTTATCACAAAGATCGCGCAGCGCCATGTGGTCGGCCAGCACGGCGGGGTCGTTCAGCTGGTTTTCCATCTCCACAATGTCAGCGCCCAGCCGTTCAATGCGCTCCTCCGCAGCCTTGACCGCAGCGCGCAGCTCGGCCTTGCGGCGGCGCAGCTCCTTGGCGTTCTGGGCGGGCTTCGGTGCGGTGGGTCTGGCGGAAGGCGCGGGTGCGGCGACGGCGGGCGCACGGCCCATCAGCGCCTCGTAGCTGGGGTACAGGGTGGTTTTGTCCTCTTCCAGATACAGAATGGGGCAGGAGAGCTGGTGCATCAGGTAACGGTCGTGCGTGACAAGGATCAGCGTGCCGGTGTATTCGGCCAGTGCCTCGCCCAGCGTTTCGCGCATGTAAATATCCAGATGATTGGTAGGCTCGTCCAGCAGCATAAAATTGGGGCGTTCCAGCAGAATTTCGGCAAAGCGCAGGCGGGCAAGCTCGCCGCCGGAAAGCGCTGCGGCCTCTTTGAACACCTCTTCGCCGCGATAGGCAAAGCGGGCCAGCAGGCTGCGCACCTCCAGCTCGGTGAATTTCGGGTATTTGTCCCAGATGGCGTCGATGACGCGGCCGCTGCGGCGCATCTGCTGCTGCTCAAAACGGCTGACCTTGACGCCGGGGCCAAAGCGGAATGCACCGCCGCTCTGGCGCATCTGACCGGCAAGGACCTTCAGCAGGGTGGATTTGCCGGTGCCGTTGGGGCCGGCGACTACAAGGCGCTCGCCCCGCAGCAGGTTGAAGCTCAGGTTTTCCACCAGTATGCGGCCGCCTGCGCTGACGGCGAGATCCTTCACCGTCAGAACCTCGTTGTACGGCTCAACGTCGTATTCAAAATGCAGCTTGACGTCGGTGACGAAGGTCAGGGGTTTTTCCGTCATCTCCATTTTTTCCAGCTGCTTGCGGCGGCTCTGGGCCATTTTGGTGGTGGAGGCGCGCACCAGATTGCGGTCGATGTAATCCTGCAGCTTGGCGGCTTTTTCCAGATCGGCCTTGTACTGCTTTTCCTGCAGGCGCACGGCCATCTCTTTCTGGGGCAGAAATGCGGAATAATTGCCCTTATAGGCGGTGAGGGTGTGGTTTTCCACCTCCCAGATGCGGTTGGCCACCGCGTCGAGGAAGGTTCGGTCGTGGCTGACAAGGATCATGGCGCCGGTGTAGCCGCGCAGATATTCCTCCAGCCATTCCATGGTGACAAAGTCCAGATGGTTGGTGGGCTCGTCAAGGATCAGCAGATCCGGCTTCTGCAGCAGCAGCTTTGCCAGCGAAAGACGGGTGCGCTCGCCGCCGGAAAGCACACGGACGGGTTTCCCGTGGGTCTCGGGCGGAAAGCCCATGCCGTTGAGGATCTTTTTGATCTGGCTGTCCATGGTGTAGCCGTCGCGGGCTTCAATAAAAGCGGAAAGCTCGCCGTGGCGGGCCAGCAGCGCGGCGTTGTGCGGGTCGGCGGCCAGCTGTTTGTCCAGAAGCTTCACTTCGGCCATGGCCTCCAGCACCGGGGCAAAGGCCTGCTGGGCCTCGGTGTAAACGGTGTGGGTGCTGGCAAGATCGCTGAGCTGTTCCAGATAGCCCAGCGTTTTCCCGCGGGAGAGGGTCAGCTCAGCGGGGGTGCCGTGACCGTCGTCATCCCACGGCAGCTCGCCGGTCAGCAGCCGCAGCAGGGTGGACTTGCCCGCGCCGTTGACGCCGATCATGCCGATGCGGTCGTCGTCCTCCACGGTAGCGCAGATGTCGTTCAGGATGCAGTCGGTGCCGAAATATTTGTAAACGTGATTGATGGTCAGTATCATGGGTGGTGATTTCCTTTTGTTGTTGCAATGCAGCGGACGAAACGAAAGCGCTGCATTTTTTGGAAAAACCTGCAGCGGCGGTGCCGTCAGCAGGCGTTGGAGCGTGCGGTATCAGCCAAAGCGGGCGTCCAGCCAGTTTTGCAGGTCGGCGTAGCACTCGGCACGGGCGGCGGGGCGCTCGTTGTGCACCTCGTGGCGGCAGCCGGGGTACAGCTTGATGGAAACATCCGTCACACCGGCGGCGCAGATGCGGTCATACACCGTCTGCACACCCTTGCCGTAAGCGCCCACGGGGTCCTCTTCGCCGGCAAACAGGTACACCGGCAGAGCCTTGGGCAGAGCAAAGGCCCACTCCTTTTTGCTGACCACGTCCAGCACGGTCATCAGGGTATGGAAGCCGTTCAGCGTAAAGCGGAAGCTGCACTTGGGGTCGGCCACATAAGCGGCCAGCGCGTCGGGGTCGCCCGTCACCCACTCTTTGCCGGTGACAGGGTTTTCAATGCGGGCGTTGTAGGAGCCGAAGGCGATTTTTTCCACCAGCGGCGAAAACGCCGTGGAGCCCTTGACGGTGGAAAGAAAAGCGGTGAGCGCAATGCCCGCGCCGGCGGCGGGGTTGGGGCCGGAGGTTCCGCTGATGATCAGTCCGGCAAGCTCTTCGCCCCAGCAGGAGGCATACCAGCGGGCAAAAAAGCTGCCCATGGAATGGCCCAGCAGCACCAGGGGCTTGTCGCCCCAGCGGGCCTTGGCAAGGCGGGACATGGTGTGCAGATCCTGCAGGGCGCATTCGGCGCCGTGCTCCTCGGCAAAATAACCGTCAAGACCGGTTTCGCCGCTGGTGGCGCCGTGGCCCAGATGGTCGTTGCCGCACACGGCATAGCCGCAGCTGTTCAGAAACTGTGCCAGCGGGGCATAGCGACGGATGTATTCCTGCATGCCGTGCGAAAGCTGTACGATGGCTTTTGGCTCGGCGGCGGTATCGTAATAATATCCGGCGACGGTGTCGGCGCCGTTGGCGGAAGGGTATTCCACCACGGTGCAGCTGCCGTCTTCGGCGGGGTATTCCGACGGCTTGAAGGCGGCGGGGTCAAGCTCCTCAGCGGCCATCGCGGTGACGATCTTTTCGTTCTTCATCGGGCATACCGTCCTCTCCGTAAATAATGGGTTTCAGCTGTTCATAGCCCTGTACCGTATACGTGGGCTGCCATTCGGTGGTGTTTTCGGCGCCGTTCGGGTTGAACCAGCAGGTGTCCAGACCGGCATCGATGCCGCCGCGGATGTCCGCCGCCAGCGAATCGCCGATGACCAGCACCTTGCTGCGGTTGGAAACGCCAAGGTTTTTCAGTGCGGAATCGAAAAAGCGGCGCTGCGGCTTCTGGCAGCCCATTTTTTCTGAAACGAACACCGCATCCAGATATTTTTCCAGACCGCTGTCGGCAATGCGGCCCTTCTGGGCTTTGTACACGCCGTTGGAAGCCAGCGCGATGGTGGCAACCTCGGAGATCTCTTCCAGAAATTCGTCCGCGCCGGGCAGGATGGGCCCGCATTTGGAAAGATTGTTCAGATATTCGTCGTTCATTTTGGCGGCGTTGCCCTCGCGGCCAAGCGCCTCCAGCAGCTGGGCGAAGCGGCGTACCAGCAGCTTGTTTTTGCCGATCTGTCCCTTCTCGAACTGCGCCCACAGCGCCTTGTTGATGGACTCGTAGGTATCAAAATTTTCCTGCGTGGCGGGAATGTCGTGTGCGGTGAACAGCTTTTCCAGCGCCATGCGCTGGGCGGCGTCAAAATCCAGAAGGGTGTTGTCGAGATCGATAAGCAGACAGTTGTAGCGTGCCATGGCGGCCCTCCGTTTGGTATGCGGCATATAACGCCGCGTAATCATTCTATCACAGCATCCAGTATACCATAAATAAATGCAAATGTCATTGCCTTTGCGGCATATTTTCCTGCGCAGCGGGGCGAATTTTGCCGCAGAAGGGCGGGTTTTGGCCTCCGGCGCATATTCGTTTCTCCGGCGCGCACGCTAACTGCGATCAAAGCAAAAGGAGAGCGGAAAATGGTACGGAAAAATGCGGCGCTGCGGCGGACGGCAGTGCTTTTTGCGGTGGGGGCTGTGGGCTACTGCCTGCTGGAGATCCTGTGGCGCGGGCACACCCACTGGAGCATGGGGCTTGCCGGCGGCGTCTGCCTTGTGGGGCTGTATGTGCTGCACCGGCGTATGGTGCGGTTTTCGCTGCCGGTACAGGCGGCCGCGGGGGCGGCGCTCATCACGGCGGTGGAATTTGCCGTGGGGTGTGTCGTCAACCTGCTGCTGGGCTGGAACGTGTGGGATTATTCCGGCTGGCGGTTTCATCTGCTGGGGCAGATCTGCCTTGCCTTCTGCCTGCTGTGGTTTGTACTGAGCCTTGGCGTGATGGGGGTGTTCCGTCTGACGGAGCGGCGCACCTGAGCACTTTGCCGTCAGCGAGCTGCTTTTCCCCAATTGCCGGGCAGGCTGCCGGAACAGAAGAAATGATATTGTTTCCGGTAACGATACCATTCAAATAATTTGCCTGTTTGCACAAAACAGGTGATGGAAACTTATGCGAATTGAATAATTTGTTTCTTGCTTTTTGTCTCAAAAAGAGGTATACTGTTCTCACTTGTGCAAAAACATATCCTCCGGCGCGGCCGGCGGCAAGATAACGAGGAAACATATGATCTATTTCAACTGTGATTACAACGAGGGTGCGCATCCCGCGGTGCTGCAGCGCCTTGTGGAGACCAATCTGGAGCAGAGCATCGGTTACGGCAACGACGCCTACTGCGACGCTGCGCGGGAGCTGATCCAGCAGAAGTGCGAACAGCCGGACGCTTATGTGCAGTTCCTGGTGGGCGGTACGCAGGCCAACTTCACCGTCATCGCGTCTGTCCTGCGCCCGCATCAGGGTGTGCTGTGTGCACACACCGGTCATATCAATGTGCACGAGACCGGTGCCATTGAGGCCACCGGCCACAAGGTGCTGGCGCTGCCCGCAAACGATGGCAAAATCACGGCTGCGCAGGTGCGCGAAGCCGTGCTGGAGCACTGGCGTGACGGCTCCTTCGAGCATATGGTGCAGCCGGGTCTGGTCTACATCTCCTTCTCCACCGAAACGGGTACCCTGTACTCCAAAAAGGAGCTGACCGACCTGTACGAGGCCTGTCAGGAGATGAACATCCCCCTGTTTATTGACGGCGCGCGTCTGGGCTACGGCCTTGCCGCACCGGAAAACGACCTCACCCTGCCGGAGCTTGCCGCCCTGTGCGATGTGTTCACCATCGGCGGCACCAAGTGCGGCGCGCTGTTCGGCGAGGCGGTGGTCATCACCAACCGCAAATACCAGCGCGACTTCCGCTACATCATCAAACAGCGCGGCGGTATGCTGGCCAAGGGCCGTCTGCTGGGCGTGCAGTTCTGCGCTCTGCTGGAAAACGACCTGTACTTCTCCATCTGCGGCAAGGCTGTGCAGCAGGCGCTGACCATCCGCGAGGCAATGCTGAACAAGGGCTTCCCCCTATTTGCGGACGCCCCCGCCAACCAGCAGTTTTTCACCCTGCCCAATGCGGCGCTGAAAAAGCTGGAGGAAAAGTACGTACTGGAGCACATGGGCGCCGCCGATGCCGGCCACACCAATGTGCGCGTCTGCACCAGCTGGGCCACCACGCAGGAAAACGTGGACGCCTTCATCGCCGATGTTATGGCACTGTAAAAGGAAAAAGCAAAGAGGAGCTGTCGCATATGCGGCGGCTCCTCTTGACTTTTTGTAGCGTTTGGTGTATATAAAAATCATCCCGCTGCCCAAAGGGCGGCAAAAGAAAGGAGCTGTATCTATGTCGGTCGTTGTCAAATTTGAGGTGGCTCGTTTGTAAAACCGCATATGGGCGCAGTACGGCGTTTTCCGTGTGCCGAAAGGAATTCCGTGCACGGAAAAGGAGCGGGGCAGAGGCCTCTTGTTTTGCTGTGCCGAAAAACAGGGGAACCTTTCATCAAAAACTGTTCGCTTCGTGCAGGACCGCGGGCGCAGCCGATGACCAGGGCTGCCTTGCGGTCTTTTTGTATGCGCCGCGGCGGACGGGCCGCTTCACGAAAAGAGGTGTTGTGTTATGAGAGTAACTGTTTTCGAGAAAAATACCATTCGTTTCGTTTTGCGGAGGAAAAAATATTGGAAAAACAATACACTGTTACGGCGCTGGTCACCGCCGTGCATAAAGAACGTTATGAGGTCGAGAGCGGAGCCGGCTGTGCGTACGCCCGCCTGAAGCCGGGGGTGTACTACGCACCGGAGGGCGAAACCCCCGCATGGCCCACGGTGGGCGACCGGGTGCTGCTGGAGCCGAACCCTGCCGGAGACGGCATGATCGTGGACACGCTGCCGCGGCGCTCATATTTTGAACGCCGGTCTGCGGACTTCGGCAGAGGAAAGCAGGCGGTCGCCGCCAATTTTGACTGGGTGGTGATCCTGCAGGCGCTGGGGCAGGATTTTAACCTGCGCCGTCTGGAACGGTATCTTGCGCAAAGCCGCGCCACCGGCGCGCAGCCGGTTGTAGTGCTGACCAAGGCGGATCTTGCTGCGGACGCCGCAGAGAAAAAGGCCGCCGCGCAGGCCGTTGCCGGGGAGGTGCCGGTATACGTGGTCAGCGCGCATACCGGGCAGGGTCTGGCACAGCTTGAGCCCTGCCTTGCCAAAGGCTGCACGCTGGTATTTCTGGGATCTTCCGGCGTGGGCAAGTCCAGCCTTGTCAACGCACTGGCGGGGCAGGAGCTGATGCCCACCGGTGCCGTGCGGGAGGACGACGAGCGCGGACGGCATACCACCACCCACCGGCAGATGCTGACGCTGCCGGGCGGCGCACGCATCATTGACACGCCCGGTATGCGCATGCTGGGCATGTGGGACAGCGCCGACGGCGTGGAGACCACCTTTGCGGATGTGCAGCAATTTTTGGGACGCTGCCGTTTTGCGGACTGCCGCCACGAAAACGAGCCCGGCTGTGCCGTGCGCGAAGCGCTGGAAAACGGCGAACTGGACCCCGCCCGCTGGAAAAACTGGCTGACCCTGCAGCGCGAGGCGCTGTGGAGCGAGGATCGTGATGCTGCCATGCGGCAGAAAAGAGACCGGAATAAGGCGGTCGCCCGCAAACAGCGGGAACTGGACAGGCAGTCGTACAAACGTCGCAAGCGGTAAGGTAAAAAAGCGGCGAATGGGCACTCATTCATCGCTGCCGGCGATGCGGAAGATTTTCCTCTAACCGTGTGGCTGCGGATGATAACCCGATCAAGCTGATGGCGATCGCGCTGCGGCCTATAGCGCAACCGCCGTTTCCGCTGGAACGCATGGAGGAGATGGCGGCCTTGATGGAAAACGGAGCTCTGCCGGAAATACTGCAAGATCCGGAAAAGAGAGGATGAGCGGGTAAAAGCAACCGCACTCCAAGCTGTCTTTTTTCTTGCGCCTGACCGAAAAAAGAAAAGCAGGCCGCTCCACCGGTGAAAAACACCGGAGGGAGCGGCCTGTCTGCGTAAACAGCCGTCCATGAAACTTGCAGAGAGATGAGGTCATTTCTCCTGTGCCGGAGCAACGGTGCGTTTTTTGCGGTGCTTTGCTGCAATGACCAGCGGGATGATGCTGAGCAGCACCATGGCACTGCCCGCCAGAAGCAGGGTGTGGGTGGGCAGGTAGGCGGTGAAGCCGTTTTCGTCCACAAATTCGCCGCTGCGCTTGATGATGGGATTGGACAGCAGCGGTGCCACCACCATGGGGATCAGCACAAAGAACAGGATGCGGATGCCCTCGAACTGGCCGCGGGCGTCGGCGGGGTACAGCTGCTTGCTCCAGACGGTCACAGCCTGCAGGAACAGAATGTACCCCAGTCCCAGCAGGAACACGCCGCCCAGCAGCACAGGGTTCAGCACGGTGGTCACGTCCACGCTTTCCGGCCGGACAAACAGACCAAGCACCAGCGTGCCCGCGCTGCTCAGGGCAATGCCTGCGCCGCAAAGCTGCGGGGCAAGGCCGCGGTTCAGCATGCTGCCGGCGGGAATGACCACCAGCATAGCCGCCAGAAGGGCGATGCCCTCGATCAGGCCCATGGTGCCGGCGTCAAAGCCGAGATAGTAGATCATGTAGTTGCCCAGATGGTTGAAATACATATTGAACGCAATGAAATATACCGCCAGAAGCAGATTGACCCAAACCAGTTCCCGCAGGGCAAAATACCGTTTGAAATTGAACGCGTAGGCCAGCTGCTGCAGAAAAGTGCCCTGCTTGTGAGGCGTGAGGGCGGGGGAATCCTTCATACAGACCAGAGCAAACACGCCGAAGGCGATCACAGCGCCGCCCATCACGCAGAACAGCCGCAGGTAATTATCATCACTGCCCACCAGCATGCCTCCGGCCACGGTGCCTGCAATGGTGCCGATCACCGGCTGCACGGCGATGGCGCCGCCCAGCTGACCGCGGTTTTGGTCCGTCATGTGGTCGTTCATCCAGGCGTTAAAGCCGCTGTCGTTGCCCATGCTGCCGAAAAAGCTCATGATGGCGTCGGCGGCAACGACGGCAAAGCCTGCCACAAGCAGCGTCTGTGCCGAGGGGGCGGTGCTGCCGCCGGTGATGAACTGCGTCATACCGAACAGGATGGTGAACACGCCCCAAAGAATGTAGCCCCATGCCACCAGCGGCTTACGGGTACCGCGCCGGTCGGAAAGCGTGCCGAACACAAAGGTGGAAACGGTGGTCGCGGCAGCGGAAACGGCAGTCATCCAGCTGATGATGGTGGGGTCCTTGGCGATGTGGGCGTAGACAAAGGTGTTGAACCACTGGTTTTCCATGTTCCAGCACAGCTGACCGGCAAGGCCAAGCCCCCAGACCAGCAGCCAGAACCCCGCAGGCACGGTGCGTTCTTTCTTTTTCATAGAAGAGCTCTCCTTCAGAATGATTCCGGCGGTTTATTTGCCGGGGGTGCGCCGCAGGCTGGCCAGCATTTTCAGTACCCGCATCTGTTCAGGGTCAATGCGGCCGTCGCGGTACATGCACACATCCAGCGACACCACGCCGCCCAGTGTGTTGACCTGCTTGACGTACTTCATCAGATACTCAATGGAATATTTGCAGCCCCGTGCAGCCCAGGCGTCGTACACCTGTACAGGATGGTTGGGAATGCCGAGGAAGGAAAGAATGTGGGACTGCGCACCCTCCGTCAGCTGTGCGGTGGGGTAGACATCCAGCGAGACCACTTCACCTGCGGTGTAATCATCCACCGGGGTGGGCGGGGCGATCTCATGGTAGAAATCCGCCATGATGACATCGCCGATACCGGGCAGGTTTACAAGACGGTCGCTGCCGTACTTGAAGCAGCCGTGGTAGTTGGCGGAGAACAGACAGTCCGGGTTGCCGGCTTTGGCAGCATCGCGGTAGGGCTGCATCAGCTCGGGGGTGTATTCAAAGGCGGGGTACAGGCCGTCCACCCACCAGCCGGAGATACGGCTGCCGTAGCGCAGGGCGTATTCCTTCATGACCGCGGCCCATTTTTCCACAAAATCCGGCGTGACCATGGAGGCGCCGGGGCCGATGTCCGTCTCCCGGCCGTACAGCCCCAGCATGGCCTTTGGATCCTTGTGCGGGCCGTCGCCGGTGTAATACAAAAACAGCGGGATGCCGTATTTGTCCAGAGAGTTCAGCAGATCACCGATCAGGTCCCGGCGGCTGGTGGCCTCGCCCCGGGCATAGCCGGTCAGTGCTTCATAGGTGGCGTTGGGGGCGCAGAGGAACCGGCTGCCCTGCATCACGGTAAAGATGAGATAGCCGGCGTTGATCTCTGCCAGCTGCCGTGCCAGCAGATCGGTGTCCAGATCCTCCACGCACTCGTTCCAGTCGGTGCGATAGGTTTTTGTGTTGTGGTAGTTGCCGCTGCCGTTTTGTACGCTGTCAAGGTAATGGATAAAAACGCCCCATTTGCGGTTGGCGAACCAGTTCTGCTGCGGCGTTGCCTGTTTTTCCATAGGTGCCTCCTTTTGGTGTGGGCCGGGTCAATCCTCCGGCCGGGTGTGCACGGTGATGTTGGTAAATTCCACGGTGGTGTTGTTGGCAAAAATGCCCCATTGGCTGCCGGTGCGGTCGTACATGCGGGCGCTTTGCGCAACGGCGCCATCCACATAGGTTTCCAGCACGCTTCCGTCCACGATGACGGTCAGCCGGTGGTGGCTGCCGGAAGCCAGCGGGCAGAGGCGCTCGCCTTCAAATACGCCGGGGACGCCGCCCCAGAAAAGCAGCCGGTTGTACCGCGGCTCAAACCGCAGCGCATAGCCGGGCTCGCCGGGGTCGGTGCGCAGCAGCAGACCGAACTCCCCGTTTTGGTCGGTGGTGTCAAATTCCAGCTCCAGCCTGCAGCGGGAGGGCAGTGTACCCAGCAGCTTGACGCTTTTGCCGCCGGAGGAACCGACCCGCCAGCCCTGTGCGGTTCCGGTAACGTCACGCAGGGCAAGGCCGGTTTCATCCACGGGCTGCGGCACGGTGTAGGCGTCACGGATGGCAGCGGGACAGTCGAACCGAAGGGTGCCGTCCGGGTTCTGGCCAAGCTCGTGCGGGATGATGCTGCCGCCCCACTGTCCGGCGCCTGCATCGCAGTTGCCCTGTTTGGTGCGGTTCCAGCCAAACAGCACGCGCCGGGTGTCGTCGCCCGCCGTTTTGGCTGCGTACAGTGCGGTGCAGTCCACGCTGCACTCCATGGGCGCGCTCCATGGGCCAAAGGGGGTTTTGCTCATGCGGTAGGTGGTGACACAGCGGTCGGAAAATTCGCTGAACAGGAAATACCACCAGTCGCCAAATTTAAAAAGATCCGGGCATTCCGGCGGTGAGGTATAGCTGCCGGGCGCGTAGAAGGGCTTGTCCTCGATCTCCCAGTGCGTAAGATCCTTCGAGCGCCCCAACAGGTTGGAGCTCAGCGGCGCGCCGCCTTCATTTTTCAGCACGGTGGTCAGCAGCATGCACCAGCCGCCGCCCTGCGGATCTTTGAAAACAAAGGGGTCGCGGAAGTCGTGGCAGGAGGCCCACTCCGGTGCATCCAGCACAAAATCCGGGCACTTGCGCCAGTGGATCAGGTCATCGCTTTCCGCCAGCAGAATGCGTTCCTGACGGCCGCCGGCGGGGATCATATGATGGTTGTGGCCGGTATAGAAAATGTAGTATTTGTCACCGGCGTCAATGCAGCTTCCGGTAAAAACATACAGATCCTGCTCCTGCGGGGTGCCGCGGGGGATGACCTCGCCGTGCTCGGTGAAATGCACGAGATCCTGCGTGGTGAGCAGGCACCAGGGCACGCCCTCGCCGCAGTTTTCAAGATCGCGGTAATCTTTCAGATAAAACAGATACCAGGTGCCGTCCCTGTAAAAAGGGATCACGTCGCCGCAGGCGGCTTTTTCGTCGGGGCGGTAATACATAAGGCAGCTCCTTTGTGCTTTTTCAGTGATATACAGGGCGCCGGGATCACGGCTGTCTGTTATCACCATTATAAAAGCCCCGGGCGCAAAATGCAAGCGTCCGGGGCCGGAATACGGAATTTTGGTAAAGAGGGGAAAAGGGAGGGGTCAGCGGCTTTCGCTGATGTAGGTCTGGGCGCGGTTCTGCAGAATATCCGCGGCCTCCCCGGCGGTGCGGGTGCCGGCGAAGAAGGCGTTGGCCTCCTCCAGAATGATGTCCAGCAGGCCCTGTTCCCACTGGTACAGGGTGGTGGTGTTGTTGATCAGCTCCATGACCTGATCGACCTCCTCCTGCGTCAGCGGGCGGTTCCAGTAATAATCTTCTTCGATCCAGTCCTCCTCGGGCAGCACCTCGGCAATGTCATCATCGGCGATGCCGTCGCTCACAACAAGCTTGTCGGCTGCGGCAGCGTCCGCATCCCCGGCGGGCTCTTCCACGGCTTCTTCGATGGGTTCTGCAAGGGCGATGTCCAGAGTGGAGCTTGCCACGCTGCCCACGACGGGCATGTCAACAACGTAGCCGCCGTCCTCGTTGGGGGTCATGGCTTCTTCGGCCTTTTTCTGCAGGACATCGGTGCGGATGGGCAGCGACCACATGCTGCCGGTCTCGCCGTTCTGGTATTCCTCACTGAGGAAATAGCACACAAACTCCCATGCGGCCTGTTTGTCGGGACAGGCTTCGGAGATGGCCAGCTGGATGTCGGGTGACAGTGCGCTGCCGCCGGTGCCGTCGGCGGTGGGGAAGCCCTTGAAGGTGACGGGGCCGTTCATGTTGTAAACATAATCGCGTATGTAGGTGAATTCGCTGAGCCAAACCTGCGACAGCAGCAGCTTGCCCTGGGCAAACATGTCTTTTTCGGAAAATTCGATCTTGTCGTAGTCGAACTCCTCGGGGTAGGTGGCGGCGTATTCCAGTACCTTGACGAAGGCGTCGGAGTCAAAATGGCAGGTGCCGGTGTCGTAGTCGATGTAATCCGCGCCGCTCATCAACAGTGCCAGCGTCAGAACGGTCCCGCGGTCCATGTAGGCCATGGCGGGGTTGGCGTCGGGATGTTTTTCCAGTACGGCATAGAACTCATCCCACGTCCAGCCCGTTTTTTCGCCCACGGTGGCGGCGGGGCCGGCCAGCGTGATGATGCTGTATCCGGGAACGATGGAGGTCAGCTTGCCGTCCACCTCGCAGGCTTTCAGCACGCTTTGCACCAGATCCTCACGGGACAGGTTGGGGTCGGCATCCAGCAGGGGGTACAGATCGGTGAACAGGCCCTTGGCCACATAGTTCTGAAAGGGCAGGCTGGAATTCACCAGCAGCAGGTCGGGAATATTGCCGGTGATGATGTCGGTGTTCAGCTGAGTGATGGCGCCGGTCCATTCGTTTTCTTGGCTGTTGTACTTGGAGTAGTCCACCAGCGTGACGCGGGTGGTGTCGCTTGCGCGGTTGAACGCCAGCGCGGCGCGCTGCATCTCCCAGCTGTAGGTGCAGGCAAGGGTCAGTACGGTTTTTTCGGGCAGCTCGGAGGGGTCCACGTAGGTCAGGGTGGAAAGGATCAGCTTATCCCAGTTGTCGCCGCGGCTGATGGTGAGGAAGCTGCCGTCCGCCTGGGGGTATATCTCGCCGATGGTGTTGTAGTCGATGTCGGAGTCCAGCCAGCTGCACAGCAGCTCGGTGGTGCCGGCGTCCAGATCAAC
>CAZYRD010000008.1:1399-6898 GCA_964649475.1 uncultured Faecalibacterium sp. | reverse complement strand
TACCGGTCATATCATAGTTGTACAGCTTGCCGTCGCCGCTGCAGATCAGGCTGCCGCTGTCTATGCCGGAGGGCATGGGGATATCCTCGCCCAGCTTGCCGGTGGTAAGGTCCAGCGGCGCAAGATGCGAAGTCCATTTTTCGCCGCCGTAATACAGCACCAGAACGGTGCCGTCCGCCATGCGGAACATCTGGTTGATGTAGCCGCTGCCCTCAGCAAGCACTTCAATGGTGCGGCACTTGCCGTCGGCGGTCGCCTGCAGAATGCTGCTGTCCATCGGGATGAGGAGACCTTCCTCCACCCAGATGGCGGCGTAGGTGTTGGGCCAGATGCCTTCGGGGATCTCCAGCTCGAAGCTGCTTGTTATACTGCCGTCGGCAGCCAGCTGGTGGACGAAATACTGTTCGGTGTACGCCCACTCTTCGCCCTCGCCGCTGCTGCTGGAAAGATACTCCATAGCGTACAGCGTGCCGGCGGGGTCGGCCATAAGGGATTGAATGTAGGACCAGTCGTTTTCGGAAAGCTGCTCCCGCAGCGAGAGCGGATGCTTCTGTGCGTCGCTGCCGTCCAGCCCGACGCTCAGCAGGAAAGGTTCTTCGACGTAATTTTCATCGTATGTATAACCGATGGTGTACAGACGGTCACCGGCGATGATGGACTCGCCGATGTTGGTCACAAGCTCTTCCAGGCCGGTGTCCACGTCGGCGGTCTGATACACATGCAGTTCGGCTTGCTGCCGGGTGCCGCTGCTGCCGCAGCCGGCCAGCAGTGCGGCGCACAGGCACAGCGCCAGAAGCAGGCAGATCGGGCGTTTTGCGTTTTTCATGGGGCTTCCTCCTCAAAAAGTTCTTCGTACGCAACAGGCTGATGCGGCGGGGCGGCGTCGGCCTCCTGCGAAAGGGCGTCGGGGTGCGGTGCGGCGTTCCACGCGGCGGTGCGGCGGCGGTCAACGGCCTTTTCGATCAGTCTGCGGGGCGCGGGCAGTCTGCGCAGCAGGGCGCGAAGTCCCTTCCAAAGCAGGAACACTGCCAGCAAAGCGGGCCCTGCGCCAAGCAGCAGCTGGGCGGCAAACAGCAGTGCTGCCTGGTTCTGCACATAGACGGCAGCGTTTTCCCACCAGGGATAGGCCACGCCGTTTTGCCGCATGGCGGCGCGGGTCAGGTTTTTGAGCGTGCTCCAAAGGCCGGCGGCGGTGTAGCGGGTGCTGTTTGTCACTGCTGCACAGGCGCGGTCCTCTGTGCCGAAGGCATCGGTCAGCAGCTGCAGGGCAAAACCGCTGTATGGCTCGGGCAGGACGGCTTCGTAGCAGGTGAGCGACAGCTCCTCCGCGCCGGGCAGAGTGTCGTAAAATACCCACACACGGGCGTGCTCGCCGTAGGTCAGCACGCTGGCTTCGTCCTCCGGTACGGCGGCGACGCCGCACACGTAGTAAAGCTGTCCGTTCAGGGTGACAGCCCTGCCCGTCACATCGTTGGAGCCGAACAGCTGCCATGCGGCCAGCTCATCCAGCACGATGGTGTCGTGCCGCTCGTCGGCGTCGGAGAAGGCGCTGCCGCTTTTCAGCTGCGGCGGATGAAAGTAAAAGTGGTCGCCGGAGACCGCCGTGATGCTGACCGGGGCGCTGCCGCGGTCGGTGGAGGCGGTTCCTTTCAGCTGCAGGCTGGCGGTATCCAGCCACAGGCGGGCGTTTTCGTTGGCCGGTTCAAGCGAGGCCTCCGTCAGTGCGGCGGCCAGCCGGCTGCGGACGGTCTGCAGCTCCCGTCCGGAAAAAGCCTGCGTTTCGGCAAAATACAGGCTCACCTGCGCAAAGGGAGTGCCGTCGCCGCTCCAGCGCTGCGCGGTCTGCTGGTCGGCGCGGGCCGTCAGGTCTGCGCGCACTGCGCCAAGCACAAGGCAGGCGCAGACCAGCACGAGGCATACCGCCCCGGTCAGCAGCTTTTTGGGTGAAGAAAGCGCTCGCTGGCCGGCATCGCGGGTAAATATCTTCATAGGCGTCACCTCTTACGCGTTGGCAAGGCGCACCATATCGCCGGATTCAATGGGCGCGCTGGAGGAGGTGATGACGTAATCCCAGCCGGAGAAATCGCCCGAGACGGCGCAGCGGGTGTCGTCGCTTGCCAGAACGGAAACGTCCAGACGGGTGGCGTAATAGCGGGTGCCCAGCGGAGAGCTCTTGTTGGTGACGATCAGCACAAAGGTGCCGGTGTTGTCCTCGCGCAAAGCACTTTTGGGGATGACCACGTCGTACATGGCGCTGGTCTCGCCCAGCGTGAAATTGTAGGTGGAGCCGGTCTCCACGCTGCCGGACAGGCTCAGCGTGATGATGCGGTTGCCGCGGATGGCGGTGTCGTTGCGGATGCCGGTGACCGTGGCGCGGGGCGTTTCGCCCCAGTAATAACCGCTGACGGCGGCCTCCGAACCCACGCGCACCCGGGCGGCCTGCGCGGCGGTGACAGAAATATCCGCCGTGTAGCCGGTGCCGGTAAGCTGGATGACGCAGGCGGTGTCACCGGCCATCAGCTTTTCGCCTGCAACGGCGATCAGCTCCGTGACCAGACCGGCCTGTTTGGCGACGATCTTGGCGTCAATGGTATCGGTCATCAGCTCCGCCACCAGTGCCTGCTGCTCGGCGACGGCGTCTTTTTTCTCCTGCAGGTCCATCTGGGTCAGCTTGTCGCCGACGGTGTTGGCGGCCTGCCGGTCAGCCAGCGCCTGTTTGGCGTTTTCCAAAGCCTGCGCGGCGCTGCTCACCGCAGCGTCATAGCTTTGCAGTACGGTGTCCTTGGCCCAGTTGGCGTCGTTCAGCTCAGCCTCGGCGGCGGCACGGGCTTTTTCTTTATATGCGGCGTACTCCGGTTTCAGTTCGGCAAAGGTGCGGCCGGAGGGCAGCGGATTCTGAATATCCTCGGCGTTGAAGAGGTCGTCGGTGCCGGCGGCGCCCAGTTCTCCGGCCAGCCAGTTCAGCATTTCGGCGGAAAGCTCGCCGCCTCCCATCCACGCGTTCAGTGCGTTGCGCTGCTCCGGCGTGAGAGCCGACACGGATGTTGGATCGCTGGAGCTGTCCGCTGGAATGGTGCGATCCAGCAGTTCCTCCACCGCAGCGGGATATCCCGCTTTCAGGTTGCCGTAGGAACGGTCAAAAACGGCGGTGACGGTTTCAAAATTTTCGACAAACAACGTATCGCTGTTCACGCCGATGTAACCGGCGTAAAATGCAGCGGCGGCGTCGGCGTTTACGCCGGGCAGCTTGCTGTCGTACTCTTCACCGTACCACAGCTTCAGGCTTTCCAGCGTGCGCTTGGCGTTGTCCACGGCTTTTTGTTCATCGGTGGCGGCAAGGGTGGATTTATACGCCTTGCGGTCGCTGACGGCCTTGTCGTAAACCGCCTGCGCGTCCTTTACCGCCTGCGCTTCCGCATCGGTGTCGGATGCGGTGGTGGAAAGCAGTGCGCGCTCGTAAGCCAGCTGCAGAGCCTCCAGCTGCTTGCGGGCGGCGGTAAGCTCCTCGCTCTCCTCGTCCTCCAGTTCGATCAGCACATCGCCCGCGGCGACCTCATCACCGTTGCGTACCAGCACGGAGGCCACGGTGCGGGTCTCGTCCACGGTGATGCTGTAGCTGTCGCTGGCGTTTACCGTGCCGGAGACACGGATGCCGCTGGAGACGCTGTCGCTGGTGGTGTACTGTACGGCCACCTCCGGCAGGGAACGGTTGCGGATGGTGTTGGAGAACAGGGTCAGCACCAGCAGAAACGCCAGAAAGACGATGGCGGCGTTTTTGACCCATTCACGGCGTTTTACGATGGTTTTGCTCATGGGATGTTCCTTTCTTTTTTTGCGTGCGGCTGTGCCGCCGTATGTTGGAACGCACCCGGAATAAGGCGCGGCGTCGGTCGTGCAGGGGAAAAGCGGCGTCAGCCCTTGATGCCGCCCGCATAGGCGATGCCTTCCACAAGGTAGTCCTCGCCGTACAGGAAAAGCAGCAGCGTGGGCACCATGTATACGGTGGCCACGGCAAAGGCAAGGCCGGCGTCGCCGGTGTTCACCTGCGAAAGAAATACCGAAAGCGGCTGCAGGTCGGGGTCGGTCAGCAGGATCAGCGGCTGTTCCACCATATTCCAGTAGTCGATGAACACAAGGATCGCCACCGAGAACAGCGCGCCCCGGCAAAGCGGCAGAGCCACGCGGGCAAACACCTGCCATTCGTTAGCGCCGTCCAGCTTTGCAGCCTCGATGTACGCCGACGGAATGCGCCGCATGTACTTGGTCAGAATGTACACGCTGAACGGAGAGAAGATGCCCGGCAGCCAGATGGCCCAGCGGGTCTCCAGAATGCCCAGCCAGTCGCTGACCAGATAGTTCGGCACCAGCGTTACCTGATAGGGCATCAGCATCAGGATCACATACAGGAAGAAGATGATGCTTTTCAGCTTGCCGTGCCAGCGGGCGAAGCCATAGGCGGCAAAGGCCGCCACAAAAAGCTGAAACACCACGATGGGCACCACAAGGATCATCGAGTTCCAGAATTTCAGCAGGTATTCCGGCGTTTTGAACAGCGCATCCAGATACTGCTGCGCCGTGACCATGTCCGGGATGAATTTCAGTGTGATCTCCTGCGAGATGAAAGTCTTGCCGCTGCCGGAGGCGGTGATGTTGGAGAAGATCATACCGTAGTTGGAGGACAGCTCCGTGCCGGACATGAACGAGTTGGTAAAGGTGAGCACCGTGGGCAGCAGGAACACCAGCGCAAAGCCTGCGGCGATCAGCGTCAGAATGCTGCGTGCCGCAAACAGCCGCAGGTGCATGCCGCGGCGCCGGCGCGCGTCCCGTCTGCGCAGTGCATCGGCGGGGGAAAGGACTTTTTTCATTCTTCCACATCCTTTCCAAAGTGATTTTCCGCAGCAAACAGGATACCGATGATGATCACCATCACGATGGACATCAGGATCGCCGCCGAGGACAGTTTCTGGTAGTCCAGACTGCGGAAGGTGTTGTTGATGAAATTCTGCAGCATGTACAGGCCGCCGTTGGGATAGTCGCCCGCCAGCAGATAGGCCTCGCGGAATACCTTGAAGGAGTTGATGAGCGACAGGATGGTCACAAACAGAATGGCGGGAGAGATGTAGTGCAGCTTGATGCGCCAGAACTGCCGCCAGCCGCTGGCGCCGTCCAGACGGGCGACCTCCATCAGCTCGCGCGGGATGTTGCCCAGCGCCGCCATGAACAGGATCATGTTGTAGCCCAGGTTCTTCCAGAGGAACAGCGTAAGGATGACCAGTCGGTTCAGCTTTTCATCCTTCAGCCAGTCGATGGCCTGTACGCCGAAGGTCTCGATGAATTGATTGATGACGCCGTTGTAGTGGAACAGCACCTGCCAGATGAGCACCACACTGGCGGTGGGCACCATCATCGGGCTTAAAAAGAAGGTGCGGAACTGACTGCGCAGCGGGATCTTGGCCTCCAGCAGCAGCTCCATGCCCAGCGCAAGCACCACGGCCAGCG
>CAZYRD010000008.1:0-1389 GCA_964649475.1 uncultured Faecalibacterium sp. | reverse complement strand
GGAACCGCCATTGCCGAAAACACGGCGGTGTTCTTTGCCGCCTGCTGGAACGCGGTGTTTTTCAGCACGGCGACAAAATTTTTAAACCAGACAAAATTGTGCTGCACCGGGTTGTCCACCATGGCGTAGTAGATGACCACCAGAAACGGCACTACATAAAACAGAGCCACACCGGCGACGCTGGGGCTTAAAAACAGCCAGCCGGTGATGCGGTCCTTTCGTTTGCGCCTGCGGGCCTCGGCGGAGAGCGGCGCGGTGCGGCGTTTGGTTTTCTGCTTCATATTCTACCTTACTTTCGCAGCCGCCGTCTTTTGCGGCAAAAGAACGGCGTTCGGTGAAATTTCCTATTATAATTATATTATACATTACCGGGTGTGTGAAGTAAAGGAATTGACACCTTAAGAATTTCTTAATTCGGAAGCCGAAGCATTCTGTGCGCGTCCGCCGGTGCTTGCAAACCGGGAACGTATTTGTTATGATACTATATGATGCTATAAGAAATAAACGCGCAAAGGAGCCGGAACCATGCAAGTGATGGACATTCATTCCCACACAAGATACAGCAGCTGCGGCATAGATGAACCGCAGCAAATTGCCGAAGCGGCCCTTGCGGGCGGCATCACGCTGTTCGGTGTATGCGACCACAACTACGGCATCGGCGACCGGCTGGAACAATATAAGGCGGAGATCGCCGCGCTGCGCGAGGAATACGCCGGACGCCTGCGCATCCTCACCGGCATCGAGATCGCCTCGGTGCCCGATCTGGGCGAGCCGCACCCCGAGCGGCTGACCGGCTTTGACTACTGCCTGCTGGAGCATATCGACATGCCGGAAAGCACGGTGGGCATGGATGTGTTTGAATACCGCCACCGCTTTGCGGGCAAATTCGGCATCGCCCATACGGACCTCATCGGTATGGCGAAGGCGCGCGATATCGATCCGCTGGAGTTTTTGCGCCGCTTTGCCGAAAACGATATCTTCTGGGAGATGAACGTCAGCTACGATTCCATCCACGCCTGGCGCGAGCATCCGTATTATCTGCGCTTTATGGCCGACGCACGGGAGCGGGCGCTGGTGAAAGAGAGCGGCATCCGGCTTTCCGTCGGGTTTGACGGCCACCGCGTTTACGATTACCGCCCCGACCGTGTGGTGGCGATGAACCGCTTCCTGCAGGCGGAAGGCTTCCCCATGGTGGAGTTCTGAGTTCGGGCCGAAAGCGAAAATGCAAAGTCCGGGTAACTTTTCTTTGTGGCAAATAACAAAAAAACGCTGCCCGTTTTGGGCAGGGCTTCGTAAAATAGTTAAACCGACCTATGGTTACGATCATAGGTCGGTCAGCCTGTCGAAAAAGGTCGCCAAAGGCGGCCTTTTTTGGTATAATAAAGAGGA
>CAZYRD010000007.1:0-31498 GCA_964649475.1 uncultured Faecalibacterium sp. | reverse complement strand
GGCGTGTGCAAATTTGACGCCATCCATGTGGAGGATGGTGTGGCGAAGGTGGATCCGGACAAGTGCACCGGCTGCGGTATGTGCTCCGATATCTGCCCGGATAAGATCATCCACATCGTGCCCGAGACCGAAGCTCCCATGGTGTTCTGTGCCAACCACGACCGCGGCACCGTCACCCGCAAGTACTGCAGCATCGGCTGCATCGGCTGCGGCAAGTGCGTGCGTGTCTGCCCGGTAAACGCCATCACCATGAACGACAACCTGGCATACATCGATATGGAAAAGTGCATTGGCTGCCATGCCTGTGTGGCTGCCTGCCCGGTGCACGCCATTAACCTGCCCAGGCATTCCGCAGGGTATCGTCCCGTCAAAAAGGACGAGGAATAAACCGAACGTCAGCAAAGACAGCTGTCCGTGATTGCATGGACGGCTGTCTTTTTTTGTGTCATATTCTTAAGATTTTCTTAAAAACGTCTTTTCACAAAAAATGCAGAAAGGAAACGGTTGAAGAAAGGGGGAAAAGTGTGTTATACTATTATTAAGTTTATACAGGTGTGCCGGTTGGCAGCCTTTCGAATAGCAGATGCCGCATTTGATCGGCGGCAGAAGGAGATGCAGCTATGGCGAGCTACCGCGAATTCAGCGACCGTTCCCGCCGCCGCCGCCGCCGGCAGCGGATGGCGTCTTTTATCATGTTCCTTGCGCTGGTGGTCATGATCCTCGGCGTGGCCTATCTGGTGGTCAAGGTGGCTGCCATTCTGTACCCGCAGAACGAGCCACTGGAGGATTTCACCCCCGTCAGCTCTCTGGAGGAGGTGGTGGAAAAGCTGGATCCGGACTTTATCACCGAGGAGGGATCCCATCTTCCCGTCGGTACGGTGGTGGTGGATGAAGGCCCCATCCCGCAGTCCGTTGATGCCGCGGCGCTGGTCAACCCGGATCACCACATGATCGCCCTGCCGGAAAACGGCCGTGTGGACATGAGCTATTTTGATGATGCCACTTTCCTCGGCGATTCGCTGACGCAGGGCATCGCCATCTACAACGACAACACCTTCCCCAATTCGGATCTGGCGGCATGGAAGGGCTGCTCGCCCATGACGCTGCTCACCAGCGTGATGAGCCAGTCGGACGGCAGCACCGTCAACGCGCTGGACTATCTGGTCACCACGGATCCCGGCAAGATCTATATCCTGCTGGGCTCCAATGCGCTGGTCAGCCAGACGGATGAGGTGTTCCTCAAGTATTATGAGCAGCTGCTGGATAATATCCTTGTGCGTCTGCCCGGCGCGCTGATCTACGTACAGGCCATCCCCACGCCCACCCAGCAGGAGACTGCCGACCGTGCGGCCCGCGGACAGGATTTTTCCATCGAGCGCATCAGCCGCATCAACGACCAGCTGGCAAAGCTCGTCTATGTGCGCGGCCTGTACTTTGTCGATCTGCAGGAAGCCCTGTGCACCAGTGACGGCTATCTGAACCCGGACTATGACGGCGGCGACGGCCTGCATCTGAATGCCGCCGGCTACCGTGCATGGCGCGACTATCTCATCAGCCATGCCGCCCACCGGTACGACAACCCCTATCTGATGGGCTCGCCCTACTACGATCCCACTGCCGACGACGCCTGGCTGACCGGTCTGGAACAGGCTGCGCAGGCGGAGGATGCTCCGGCAGAGGAAGCACCGGCGGGCGATCCGGCCTGAGCCTTTTGGCAAAACGAGCAACGTAAAAACCCCGATCCCTGTTGGGACCGGGGTTTGTCTTTTTTGGTAAGCTGTGCAATGCCCGAACGGGCGGCCGGTTCCCTGCTGTAAAAGCGGCGGCTTACAGCTTGGAATACCCGTAGGCGTTTACCAGAGCGTCCAGCTTTTCGCGCTTCTGGCAGTGCGGGCACTGGTGCGGCGCAAAGGTCTTATAGTCGGGCAGATCCTTCAGACCAAAGACGGTGTGCACGGGATGACCGTTGCACTCCCCGATGGAGCTGAAGATGGCGGCGACGGCGCTGACACGGCCGCCGTAATACTCGATGGAATCAATGCTGCGCTGGCAGGAGATACCGGAGCTGATGGTGGCGGAAAGCAGCAGCACGTTCTTGCCCTGGATCATGGGCAGAATGTTGTCACGCACGATCATCTGACCGGCGGAGTATTCCGGGCTGACGATGTAGATGGTGCCGTGGGTATTCATGATCTGGATGCCGCTGCGGCAAAGCTCCTCTGCCAGATACGCGCCAACGACCTCGGTGCCGTCCAGACAAAGCACGGTGTCCACAACGGTGGTGTTCATTACACGGTTGGCCAGGTCAGCGGCGATGGCGGAAGCTTCGTTCTGACGGCTTTTCAGCGTGCTCATGTCCACATAGTAGTTGGAGTGGGAGTGGTTGGTGGCAAAGTGACCGGGGATCGCTTTCAGTACCAGACGGCGATTGGTGGCGGAAGGGATCTTGCGCATACGGTTTTCCATAAATACCTCCATCTCGAAGCGGCGCTTCGTTTGATTTTGTCAGGATGGAAAAAAGCTTTGTGCGGTCCGCAGCAAACCCACGGAAACCAAAAACAAAGCTTTTTCTTATTATACAATATTCTGGATAAAAAACGCAATTTGCAAATCGAACAAAGCCACAGGAATAAAATTGGAAGAATTTACAAGCCGGCCGCACGATTGTATAAATCACAGGCATTCCTTTAATGTAAATGCAAAGTCTGCCGCCCTTTCGGCTGCATCATGCAAAAAAGTGGTATGCCTCTGTGCGAAGCATACCACGAAATATTCCCGGATCAAGCCTTGCGGACGGTGATGTCCACCGTGTTGTGCGAAAGCGTTTCGTCACCGATATCCAGCAGGTAGCTGTACCGCAGGGTACCGCCGTTTTCGTCCAGTGCACAGAGGATCTCATCCGCGGTCAGCCCCAGCGTAAGCGAGCCCTGTCCGGTCTCGTAATGGCAGATGTGCCGCGTGCCTTTTTCGACGATCAGCTGTCCCGGTACCGGACCAAACCGCAGCATGGTCACGCGGCGGCCGTTTTCCTCGGCCTTTACCGTGGTGGTGCAGCCGGCGTAACCGGTGGCGTCGGTTTCCTTATAAGTAATATAAAAAGAGCGATCCCTGTGGTTGAACTCACCCTTGGTCACCAGCGAAACGGAATCTCTCTGCCCGTCGTCGTCTTCCTGCGAGCCAACGACTTTGATCAGGTAATCTTCACGAATGGTACGCATAGCGCTCCTTTCTCCTGTGCGGAAATAACAAATCGGTGTCAGAGTGTGCAGCGGCTGTGCAGCCGGTGCCGGGGGCGGCCTTACAGCTCCGCATGTTCGACCGGAGGCAGCTGCAGCCCGCCCAGCAGTGCAGCGGCGTTCTGTGCAAAGGCGGCGGCGTCGCCGCTGACGCAGCAGCGCAGCCGGCCGGTGCCGGCAGTTGTGCCCTGCGGCAGGCTTTGCAGCAAAGCGGCGGCGGCCTCTCCGCCGGAATCGACCAGCGTTACATCCGCGCCAAGCTCCTCCTGCAGAATGCGGCTGGCCAGAGGGTAGTGGGTGCAGCCGAGGATCACGGTGTCGCATCCGGCGGCTTTGATGGGCGCGATGTATGCCTGCGCAGCACGGCGCAGCTCCTCGCTTTCCGCCTTGCCCGCCTCGATCAGCGGTACAAAATCCGGGCAGGCCACCGGTACGGTTTGCAGGCCTTCGGCTTTGCCGTGCAGCCGCTGCTCATAGCTGCCGCTGCGGATGGTGGCCGCCGTGGCAAGAATGCCGATGCGGCCGTTTTTGGTGGCGGCAAGGGCGGCGTCCGCGGCGGAGTGGATCACACCCTGACAGGGCAGGGGAAGCGCAGCCCAGTCCTCTTTGGGCAGCACTGAGCTGATGGTGCCGCAGGCCACAAGCACCCGCACCGCACCCTGCCTGCGCAGAAACTCCACGTTCTGCCGCGCAAAGCTTATCAGCGTTTCGGTGTCCCGCGGGCCGTAGGGCACCCGGGCGGTATCGCCGAAGTAGATGATATCACATTCCGGCGCCAGCGCCCGCAGCCGCCGCAGCGCCGTCAGGCCGCCAAGGCCGGAATCGAATACCCCGATGGGCCCCGGCTGTACATTTGTCGTCATAATGCTTCGATCCTTTTTATTCCGCAAACATCTGTTCGGTCAGCGTCTTTTTCTCCTGCATCAGCTGCTCGGCCAGCTCCACCAGTCGCTGAAGCAGCTCGGTGTAGGGGACGCCCATGTGGCCGATGAGCTTGGGATACATGCTGATGGGGGTGAAGCCGGGCAGAGTATTGATCTCGTTGATGAGAATGGCGCCGTCCGCCTCCCGTACAAAGAAATCACACCGGGACAGGCCGCTGCAGCCCAGCGCGGTGTAGGCCTTCCGGGCAAGCGTGCGCACCGTCTGCTGCTGTTCTTCGGTGATGTGCGCGGGGATCACCGTTTCGCTGGCGGGGTTGTGGTATTTGGCCTCGTAATCATAGAACTCATTGGCGGCAAGGATCTCGCCCGGCGTGCTGGCAAGCAGGGTGCTTTCGCCGTCGCAGGCGTTGCCCAGCACGGCGCACTCCACCTCGTGCCCGACGACCGTTTCCTCAAAGACGATCTTGCTGTCGTTGCGGGCGGCCAGCTCCACGGCGGCGCGCAGCTCGGCCTTGCTGCATGCCTTGCTCACACCCTTGCTGCTGCCGGCGTTGGCGGGCTTGACAAAAATGGGATAGCCCAGATTTTCGGCCAGACGGGCTTCGATGATGTCGAACTCCGGCAGCTGGGCGGTGCTCATCCAATCCCATTTGCAGTGGGGAACGCCAGCGGCGTTGAACAGCGTGTTGGTGGTCACCTTATCCATGCAGGCGGCGCTGGCCAGCACACCGCAGCCCACATAGGGGATGCCCGCCACCTCCAGCAGGCCCTGTACGGTGCCGTCCTCGCCGTTTTTGCCGTGCAGCACGGGGAAGACAACGTCCACGCGTTCCTCTGCCCAGCCGTCGGCTGTTTTACGCACGATGCCGTGAATACCGGCGTCCGGGCTGATGAATGCCGGCGTGCAGCCGGGCAGGGTCTCCCATGCGCCGCTGCGCATGGCGTCGGGCTCGGCGGGGCAGGCCAGCCACCGGCCGTCCTTGGTGATGCCGATGCACACGCACTCGTATTCTTTGGGAAGATTCTCCAGCACGCAGGCCGCGGAAACGCGGGAGACCTCGTGCTCGCTGGAAACGCCGCCGAACACAACGGCGATTTTTTTGCTCATAATATGCCTCCGGGACGCGGCATGGCCGCGCAGTGGTTTTATAATAAAGTATTGTAAAAACTGCCATACTATACTATAATATCATAAAAAAGAACGCTTGCCTAGTGGAAACCCGTCGGCGACGTATTTTTTCTTTTTTGAAATTTTGAAAAAACCGGAAAAACCCCTTGACAACGGGGGTGGGGTGGTGTATACTGGGTATACCTCTTAGCAGGTCTATTTTTTTGTGCGCAAAACGGTTGCGGCAAAAAGGATCTGCGCTCACAGAAAAAGAGGGAGGCTACCCCGGGTCTTTACCGGGAAATCAACCGTTTATTGGAGGTGCCGAAGAATGAGAGTCAAGATTACCCTGGCCTGTACCGAATGCAAACAGCGGAACTACAATACCATGAAGGACAAGAAGAATACTCCTGACCGTCTGGAAATGAACAAGTATTGCCCCTTCTGCAAAAAGCACACGGCTCATCGCGAAACAAAGTAAGAGGAGGACGAGCCCAAATGGCTGAAGCAAAAGCGAAGAAGCCTAACTTCTTCAAGAAGATCGGCAAGTTCTTCTCTGACGTGGTCAGCGAGATGAAGAAAATCGTCTGGCCCAGCAGAAAGCAGACCCTGAACAACACTCTGGCTGTGGTTGTGATCGTTGTGATCGCCGCCGTCGTCATCGTGGCGCTGGATCTGGCTTTCGGCGGCATTCTGGAGCTGCTGATCAACCTGATCGCCGGTTAATCGCCCGCAAACTTCACTTAAAGCTACGCAGAGAGGAAAGACAATGGCAGAAGCACAATGGTATGTCGTGCACACCTACTCCGGCTACGAGAACAAGGTGAAAGATAACCTGATGACTCTGGTGGAAAACCGCCGCCTGCAGGATGTGATCCCTGAGGTGCGTGTTCCGACCGAGATCGTGCCCGAGGTAAAAGACGGCAAAGCGCGTGATGTGGAGCATAAGCTGTTCCCCGGCTACGTATTTGTCAAAATGTGTATGACGGATGAAACCTGGTACATCGTCCGCAATACCCGCGGCGTCACCGGTTTTGTAGGTCCTTCGTCCAAGCCGGTCCCCCTGTCTCAGGCTGAGGTGGACAAGCTGGGTGTGGAGACCCGCGAACAGCTGGTGGTGGATTACACCGTCGGCGCAAACGTCGAGATCATCGACGGCCCTATGACCGGCTTTATCGGTATGGTGGACTCCATCGATACCGAGAACCGCAAGGTCAAGGTCACGGTGAGCATGTTCGGCCGCGACACCCTCGCAGAGCTGGATCTCACCCAAGTCAAACCTGTTTGATCGAACAACAACAATCAACCCGGTAAGAACCGCCCATCGGCGGCTTTTATAGGAACCACCGCCCGGTGGCTCCGTGGGAGGCCCCACCGCATCGAGAGTGGGACCGCAACTTACCACAAAATTTGGAGGTGCAAAAAATGGCTCAAAAAGTAACAGGCTACATCAAGCTGCAGATCCCCGCCGGTAAAGCAACTCCGGCTCCCCCTGTTGGCCCCGCTCTGGGTCAGCACGGCGTGAACATCATGGCTTTCACCAAGGAGTTCAACGAGCGTACTCAGAAAGACATCGGCTACATCATCCCCGTTGTCATCACCGTGTATGCTGACCGCTCCTTCAGCTTTATCACCAAGACCCCGCCCGCGGCTGTCCTGATCAAGAAGAAGATCGGCATCGACTCCGGTTCCGGCGTGCCTAACAAGAACAAGGTCGCCAGCATCACCACCGAGCAGCTGCGCGAGATCGCTACCATGAAAATGCCCGACCTGAACGCTTCCAGCGTTGAGAGCGCCATGTCCATGATCGCCGGTACCTGCCGCAGCATGGGCGTCACTGTCGTCGACTGATTACCCATTCACACGTGGGAGGAAATTTCCGATTTACCACAGGAGGATAACAAATGAAACACGGTAAGAATTATGCCGACAGCGCCAAGCTGGTCGACCGTTCTAAATTGTATGAAACTGAAGAGGCTCTGGCCGTAGTTTGCCAGACCGCCAAGGCCAAGTTCGACGAGACCGTCGAGCTGCACATCCGTCTGGGTGTTGACGGCCGCCAGGCTGACCAGCAGGTCCGCGGCGCCGTTGTTCTGCCCAACGGTACCGGTAAAGACGTGCGTGTCGTCTGCATCTGCAAGGGCGACCACGCCAAGGCCGCTGAAGAAGCCGGTGCTTTCCTGGTTGGCGACGCTGACGTTGTTGCCAAGATCCAGAACGAAGGCTTCGTCGATTTCGACGTTCTGATCACCACCCCCGACATGATGGGTCTGGTCGGTCGTCTGGGTAAGATCCTGGGCCCGCGCAAGCTGATGCCCAACCCCAAGGCCGGCACCGTTACCACCGATGTTGCCAAGGCTGTCAACGAAGCCAAGGCCGGTAAGATCGAGTACCGTCTGGACAAGGCCAATATCATCCACGTGCCCGTCGGCAAGGCTTCCTTCGGCGCCGAAAAGCTGAACGTCAACGTTCTGGCTGTTCTGAACGCCGTTGCCAAGGCCAAGCCCGCTGCTGCCAAGGGTCAGTATGTCAAGAGCATCACCCTGGCCACCACCATGGGCCCCGGCGTCAAGGTCAACACCACCAAGTTCCAGGGCGGCGTCGTCTCTGCGAAATAATTGTTGACAAACACCTGAATCAATGGTATAATAATACTGTTGAAATACTTTTCGCTGTTCTTAAGACAGCAGGTGCCGTGCAAACGGCATAACGGGTCGTTCCCACCTGCCGAGGAATCGCAAGCAACAAGCTGTCGCTTACTGCCTGTTTCCTCGTGCGCCGGGGAAACAGGCTTTTTGTTTCAAGAATGGCGATACCCCCGCAATATCAATGGAAGGAAATGAGGTGAATCGATTGCCCAGTCAGAAGATTTTGAGTGCGAAACAGGCTCAGACTGCTGCTCTGAAGGAAAAGATTCAGGGCGCTGTGTCCGGCGTTGTTGTCGACTACCGCGGTATCACTGTTGCTGATGACACCAAGATGCGTGCCGAGCTGCGTGAGGCCGGCGTCGAGTATGCCGTTGTTAAGAACACCATGCTGCGCTTCGCTCTGGAAGGCACCGGTCTGGAGGGTCTGGCTTCCGTTCTGGAAGGCACCACCGCTCTGGCCCTGGCCCACGAGGAAGATCCCATGGCCGCCGCCCGCATCCTGCAGAAGATCGCCGACAAGCCGAACACCACGTTCGCTGTCAAGGCCGGCTTCCTGGAGGGCCAGGTCATGAACGCTGCCGAGGTTGCTGCCATTGCCAGCCTGCCCGGCCGTGAAGGTATGCTGTCCATGTTCGCCGGTGCTCTTACCAGCACCCTGTCCGGCCTGGCCGTTGCCATGCAGGCTTACGTGGATAAGATGTCCAACCCCGAAGAAGAGCCCGCTGCCTAAGCTGCGCTCTGCTTAAAAAACAAACAAAAACAACAAAAAACGAAATAATATTGGAGGTAACATACCATGGCTTCTGAGAAGATCACTGCCATTATCGAGGCTGTCAAGGGCCTGTCCGTTCTGGAACTGAAAGAGCTGATCGACGCTTACTGCGAAGAGTTCGGCGTTTCCGCTGTTGCTGCTGCTCCCGCTGCTGCTGCCGCTGCTGCTCCCGTTGAGGAAGAGAAGACTGAGTTTGACGTTGTTCTGACCAGCGCTGGCGATTCCAAGATGGGCGTCATCAAGGTTGTTAAGGAGCTGACCGGTCTGGGCCTGAAGGAGGCCAAGGCTCTGGTTGACGAGGCTCCCAAGACCCTGAAGGAAGCTGCTTCCAAGGCCGAGGCCGAGGAAATGAAGAAGAAGCTGGAAGAGGCTGGCGCTTCTGTCGAGCTGAAGTAATTTATACTTCACTTCATAAACCGTCAAAGAAACTCCCGTCCGGACATACCGGGCGGGAGTTTTTGCATGCTGAAAAAGCTCTTTCAGTATGCAAAAATATTTCCATACTGAAAATAGAACAGGCGGCCTTTTGCGGTTTTTCAGCCGTAAAAGATCGCCTGTTGTGTGTTTGCGGCAGTGGTCAGTCAAAGTTATCCAAAATGCCGTGCATTTTGCGCAGCAGCGGCTGTGCGGGGGTGGCAAACTCGTCGTACTGCTGTACACACAGCACCATGCAGTTGCCCAGTATGCCGCCCAGACGGCGATGCAGCCGGCATTCGCCGCCGGAAAGATACAGAAACGGGATCTTCAGCTCCTGCTTGAGCAGTGCCGTGATGCGCAGATTTTCCAGTTCTTCGGCCTCGCTGCTGGCGAAGGTGACGATCTTGGCAATGTCCGCGCCGCGGGCCTGCTGCGCCAGTGCGATCTCCACCACACGCTCCGCGGGGGTGTATTTCAGCACGTGCGAGCTCATCAGAACCTCGGCGCCGGCGGCGTGGATGCGCTCCACCAGCCGTTTCTGCTTTTCAACAGCGGCGGGGTCGTCCGTCAACTCGCCGGGGGTGGGGCAGTAGTAGTCGCCCATCACATCGCACAGCGTTGCGCCTGCCTGTACCATGCGCAGCATTTCTTCGGCCAGTTCTTCGTCGGATAGCCCCTTGTTGGAGCCGGTGCGGTAGTTGGTGACGTAAATGGGCTTGCCCTGCGCTTCGGCGTAAATGCGGCGATAGGTGTCGGGGGTGCGGTCCGCCCATTCCATGTGGCAGGGCTGAACGCCGAAGGCGTCGCAGCCGTCCGCGTGGCAAAGGCGAATCAGTTCAATGGCCCGTTCCGGTGTGGCGGCCTGCACCATGGCCGTCAGCAGGGGCCTGTCGTGTCCCAGAAAGCTGGCTTTGGTCATATCACTCACCATTCCTTGTTGACCATCAGTGTGCGTCCGCCGTCCATCAGGAAATTGTTGCCGGTGAAGAACGCGCCTTTTTCCGAGGCAATGTACAGGATCAGATCCACCACCTCCTGCGGCTCGGCGGCACGGCCCAGCATGGTTTTCATGTTGGCCATGGCGGCGCGCGTCAGCACGGGCCCGGGCGAAACGCAGAAGCAGCGGATGCCGTGGGGCGCGCCGTATTCGGCGATGGATTTGGTCAGGCCGTACATGGCGCCGCTTTTTGCGGTGGCGTAGCCGATGTTGCTGGCGCTGCCCTCTTCGCCGGTGACGGAGCCGATGTTGACGATGACGCCGCTTTTCTGCTCGCGCATGTATTTCAGCGCAGCGTGGTCAAAGTACATCTGCCCGCGCAGGTTGACGTCAAGGCTCCAGTCAAAGATGCCGATGGGGATGTCCGGCAGGTCCTCGCCGTGGTAACGGTCGCTGAGCATCCGCAGCTCGGCGCCGCCGGCAAAATTCACCACCAGATCGATGCTGCCGAACACGCGCGCCGCCTCGGCGCACACGTGGCAGACCTGCGCGTAATCCCGTACGTCGCACGCCACGCCGATGGCGCTGTCCGGGCGGATGGTATTGATCTCCGCCACCTTTTCGGCCAGCGTTTTTTCGTCAATGTCCGCCATGACTGCGTTGCCGCCCTGCTGCACAAAGCAGCGGGCCAGCAGCAGCCCCATGCCGGAAGCCGCACCGGAAAGCACGACCGTTTTGTTCCCGAATTCCATATGTCAGTCCTCCTTTTTGCCGTCCGTTGTATGGGGCGTCATGCAAACAGTGCCGCGTGGTCAATGTCTGCCAGAAATACTGCGGCGTCGCTCAGTGTCAGGTGGAACAGCGAGGTGTTCCATTTGGTATCCCTGCCCCAGCCCTCAAAGGTGGTGGTGCCGCCCTCTTTCAGAATACGCAGCCACGCGCCCTCATCCTTCAGCGCGCGTGCGGCAAGATCACTGCGGCCGCAGCGGATCAGCCCGTACAGCAGCGGAAAAGACCCGAACATGGAGACCGCCGTAATGCCGCGCTGCTCGATCATATCCAGAATGGCGTCCCGGCAGGCGTCGTCCGGATACAGCCGGAAGGCGAAGGGGTAGACGTTGCCGATGAAGCTGACGTGCCCGCTGTGCAGGCTGTCGGTGAAGAGATGCCGTTCTCTATCATAAAAAGCGGCGTAAAACGCATCCAGCAGCGGCTGCGCGTCCCGGTAGGGCGGCAGACCAAGCGTTTTGGCCATGGTGTTGGCGCAGCGGATGGCCTCCAGATAAAATGCGTTCAGCGCCACATGCGGCTCGCGGCAGATCTGCCCTTCGGTGATATCCACATCGTAGCCGTCGCGGAAGTTCATCGGCCACTCCACCACGCACCATTTGTCCAGATCCCGCAGCAGACCGTCTTTTTCGTAGGCGGTGCGGTAGCTGTCCAGCAGTGTGGTCACGCCGGGGTAATTCTGTGCAAGGTACGCGCGGTCACCGGTCAGCCGGTAGTGCCATAGAATAAGCGAGACCAGATACAGCGGGTATTCCGCGATCTCCTGCATGAAAGCACAATCCAGACAGGTGACCATACCCGGCGTGATGAAAGTGCAGGCAAAGGCGTCGTCGATCAGCTTGCGCACCATGGAGTCATCGCCGGTCAGTACCATGTGCGCCAGCGCCGTATAACAGCCGTCGCCCACATAAAAGCCTTTTTCACGCTCCATGCAGTCCTGAATGACCTCCTGAACGCCGTATTTCTGCGAACGGACGCACAGCTCCCAGATGCGGCACAGCGCTTCGTCGGCGGCGTATTCCGGTTTCATTTTGGCTGCAAGGGCGAAGGGATAGTGCCGCGCCAGCAGCGAAACGTTCTCCGCAACGGCGCCCTGCGGCAGGTCCAGCTCGGCGTAGCGGAAGGCCTTGTAGTCAAACCAGTCCAGCGTGTCGCGTCCGCCGGAAAGCAGCCACGGCTCGCTGTAATTGCAGTTGGCGCGCAGCTGCCAGCGTACGGAGCCGTCCTCGTTCAGCTCCTGTCCGCAGCGGATGGTGACGCAGTCGCCCGCTGTGCCCTGCACCGCCGCCTGCAGATAGCCCACATAACAGCTGCCGAAATCCACGAACAGCGTGCTGCCGCGCTGCTCGCACCGCACCGGCCGGATGACCTCAAGCTCCAGCATGCCGCTCGCCTGCGGTACCGTGGTGTAACCGGCGTTCTGCCGCGGCAGGGCGTTTTGCCAGCCGCTGTCGTCAAAATCCGGTGCGGCAAAGCCGACCTCCGGTGCACGGCTGTCGTATTGCTCCAGAAACTGGGTGTCGTAACCGGCGGTACCCACCTCGGCAAAGCCGGTGTGCGGGTGGGTCAGAAAGCGTTCATCGCTTTGCAGAACGATGCGGCCGTCGGCATCCAGATCGCACAGCAGACCGTGCTGATCGTCGCCGCTGACCCAGACACGGTTGATCAGCCCCTGATACAGGGTGTGCACCGCCAGTACGTTGCGGCCCGGACGCAGCAGCGCAGTCACATCCAGCGTGTTGTAGTTGTACCGGTGACAATACGAGGGCGCGGGGCCCTGTCCGGCAAAAACGCCATTGATATATACCTTGTAATAATCATCTGCGGTGATGTACAGCAGCGCCTTGCGGGGTGTTTCATCCAGCGCAAAGCTGCGTCGGAACAGAATGTGCCGGTCGCGGTGCTCGTCGCAGGGCAGCGAGGCTTTTTCCAGCTGGCGGTGGAATACATTGCGCACCGGCAGCGCGGCAAATTCTTCATTTGTGATCCACTGTCCGCGGAATTCATGTGGTGTCATGGCTTTTTCCTTTCTGTCAAAAGCGTAGAAAAAACGAAAGCCCCGGCGGCCGGAAAAGCCGGACTGCCGGGGCTGCAAAGACGGAACCGGAAAAATCAGCCCTTCAGACCGCGCTTTGCCAGCAGCGGCATAAACATGCCGCCCTGTACGCTGCGTCCGCGGAAGTGGACATAGTTGCCGGTGATGGTGTCGTACCAGTCGGAGTAGGGAACGCGGGTGCCGCTCTCGCGCAGATAGTCCGCAATGGGAGAGATCAGCGCGCTGCGCAGCTCCTTGTCCTCCGTCATGGCGGCGCACCAGACGATCCAGTCGCTCTTGGTGTAGGTGGCGCGGGAATCCAGCGGCGCACCGTATTTGTTGCTCATTTTTACGTAGTAGGGCAGCTCGGCGGCGTAAACCTTTTCGTCAAACAGGTGAGAGTCAAACAGCTTGTCCCACACCAGATTGTACTTCAGGCTCCAGGTGTTCTCGCTGCCGAAGGCCAGTACGTAGTGATCGCCGGCAAAGGCGCGCTCCTGCCAGCCGGCGGCCATGTCGGCGGCCTTTTTGTGCAGGTCGGCGCAGGCGGCTTCATCGCCTGCCAGCTTTTTGATCTGCGCCAGCGCCTCAATGCCCACGATGGCCTTGGCGGAAAGGTTGACGTTGTGTGCCAGATGACCGGCAAAGTCGTCGGTGCAAAGCTGCTCGCCGGGGTCGGCGCCGTATTTCAGCAGGTAACCGGTCCATGTTTCCAGAATGTCCATCACCGGGTCGGCAAAGGCGGTGCTGCCTTCGGCAAGGCAGATGGCGGCGGTCAGCGTCAGCATGTTGCCGCACTCCTCCACCGGCATCTGGTAACGGATGCCGTACACGCCGCTTCCGGCGGGGTACATCCACAGCGGCGGTACAACGCTGCCCTGCGCATAGTCAAATTCGCCGGGCTTCATCTCCGCGCCGTATACCTGACCGTCCGCGTAGGGGTAGCGGCCCACGTCGTGGGGGGCAAAGTCGAATTCCCACACGTCGCACTGAGCAAAGCGGAACACCGGACGCAGCAGCGCCTTGACGTATTCGCTGCCGGCCAGCGCAAACATAGGGGCGGAGGGGTAGGTGACGTCCACGGTGCCGATGCAGCCGTTGGAGTCGTTTTCCTTGGAAAGCAGGATCAGCTCACCGTTCTCATCGTAGATCAGCTTGTGGGCGGCGATGGTGTGGCGGTAGCTCATGGTACACAGGAAGGCGTAGTCCTCGCCGCCTTCGGCAAGGGCAGCCTCGTACAGACGGGTGTCCAGCCCGGCACATTCCGCCAGCAGAGCGTCGTGGTCGTCAAACGCGGAGGCAATGGCCTCCAGAATGGTGTTCCAGCGGCTGGCCCAGCAGCCCTTGCGGAACTCGCCGAAATAGTGGATGGAGACCAGATCGTCGTAGGCAACGGCCCAGGTATGGGTGCCGCCGCCGGTCAGTTCAATGGCGCCGGTCAGCTTTTCCTCGTTGGCGTCAAAGGCCACCACGGCCTTGTCGTCGGCGCTGGCAAGGTAGGCGTAGCCCCAGTCGATGGTGATGCCGTCGCCGCTGTTGCCCAGCGGATGCTGCGCGCCCTTGCCCATCACGGCGTAACGGAAGGTTTTGGCCTTGTAGCCGCCGCCGATGACACGGCCCGGGGTGTAGCGTACCACGTCCGCGCTCACTTCCAGCCGGGCGGTGATGACCGCATCGGTCTTTGCTTCCACAGCAAGGTCGATGTAACTGACAGGGCGGGAGGCGAGCTGCGGATCCCGCAGCAGCAGGGGAGATGTAAAGGTGACGGTCAGCTTTGCCAGCTCGTTTTCAAAGGTGTAAACAGAGCTTGCGGCGGTGACCTCAAGGCCGGTCTGCGGAATGACGGCAAAGGGGCCGGGTGCGCCCATAAAGCAGTAGGGCACGCCGCCGATGTCAAGATAGCCTTTCAGCTGCTGGCGGATGCCGCTCCAGTGGACGGGGTCGCCGCCGTTCAGGGTGTCGGTATCGCTCCAGATGGAAAAATACGGGTCATGGGTGATCAGGGGGATCGCCGCTGCACGAGTGATCTTCATATGCTGCTCCTTTTGCTTTTTCCTTTTTTATAAATGAAAGCGGTTTGGCTTCTTTTAGAGGATTAGGCTCAGCCCTTGTAACCGGCGCCCTCGGCCAGCTCGCGGTCGATGACCACCCACGCATTGGGGTGCAGCTTGAGGAAGGTGGATGGGTTGCGGGTGGTGACCTCGCCGCCGCACACCAGCTGGCGGATGGCCCCGGTCTTGGCGGCGCCGGTGGCTACCAGAACCACGGCGCGGGCGCTCAGAATGCCCTTCATGCCCATGGTGATGGCGGTGGTGGGGACGTCCTCCTCTTTTTCAAAGAAGCGGGCGTTGGCGCGGATGGTGGACTCGGTCAGCTTTTCCGCGTGGGACTCCGCCACCAGATGGTCGCCGGCCTCGTTAAAGGCGATGTGGCCGTTGTTGCCGATGCCCAGCAGCTGCAGGTCGCAGGGGCCGCCCTCGGCCACCTTGGCGTCCAGCTCGGCGGCGTTGGCGGCGGGGTCGCCCATGCCGCTGGCAACAAAGGTGTTGGCCTTGTCGATGTTCACATGGTCAAACAGGTTGCTGTCCATAAAATAGCGGTAGCTCTGCTCGTGATCGCCGGTGATGCCGCAGTACTCATCCAGATTGACGGTGCGCACATTGGCAAAATCCACCTCGCCGGCAGCGTTTTTGGCGATCAGTTTTTTGTAGATGGGTACGGGCGTACCGCCGGTGGCAAGGCCCAGCTTGCAGTCGGGCTTGGCGTTGATCAGTGCGGCGATCATATCCGCAACATAGGCGGCGGAGGCGTCGTAGCTTTCGGTGACGATGATGTTCATAACAGTGCTCCTTTACTTGACATTTTCTATAAAACTATCCTACCACGAAAAATCGCGGATGTAAAGGGAAAATCCTCCGTATTTTTTGTGCGATTCTGACGCGATTGCCTTGCATTTGCCGCGCCGGAAAGGTAAAATGATAACAGAAAAGCCGCACAGCACGGTGCGGTATGTACATAAGGGAGGAAAATGATATGAAAATCGGGATCTGCGGCGGTACCGCCAATTTAAAACTGGCCAAGGCGCTCGGCTACGATTATTTTGAAGGTGCGGCTTCCGCCATCGCCGCCATGCCGCAGGCGGAATTCGATGCGCTTGCCGCCGAAAACGACGCGGTGCGGGATGACCGTTTTGAAGGCATCCGTGTGTGCAACGGCCTGTTTCCCGGCGATCTTGCTCTGGTGGGCCCCAACGCCGACACCGCAAAGGTGCGCACCTATCTGGAAGATCTGCTGCCCCGTCTGCAGCGTCTGGGTGTGGAGACCATCGTGTTCGGCAGCGGCGGCGCGCGTAAATGCCCCGATGGTTTTGATGAAAAGACTGCGTACGCCCAGCTGGTGGAGACCGCCGGTATCGTGGCGGACATGGCCGCCGCGCACGGCATCCGCGTGGGTATGGAGCATTTGAATACGACTGAGACCAACAACCTGAATACCGTTGCCGAGACCTATGCCTTTGTGCAGGCCGTGGCCGAAAGCCGTCCCGCCGGTGCGCCCCTGCCCGGCATCACCATGGATACCTACCACGTCACCAAAGAAAACGAAAAACTGGCAGTGATCCTGCCGCTGTTCGGCACCGTGTACCACTGTCATACCGCGCACCCGGTCAGCCGCGCCGTGGTCAATATGGAGGATCTGCCCTACCTGTGCGCCGTCATGGGCGGCCTGATGGCCGCCGGTTACGAAGGCCGCTTCAGTCTGGAAGCAGGCTTTGCCGATTACGCCGCGGACGCCGCCGCTGCCCTGCCGGTGCTGCGCGCCGCTGCTGCGGTCTGCAAGCTGTAACGGCACAAAACTCAAATATCCGGACAGAGAGGTTTGGAGCATGCAAAATTCTGTAAAGCCGCTGCGCATCGGCGTGGTCGGCACCAATTTTGTCAGCGACTGGCTGGCGGAAGCCGCCGCGCTTGTGCCGCAGACCGCGGTCACTGCCGTCTATTCCCGCGGGCAGGCCACCGGCGAAGCCTTTGCCCAAAAGCACGGCATCCCGCTGGTCTTTACCGATTACGCCGCTTTCCTTGCCTGTGCGGAGGTGGACGCCGTCTACATCGCCAGTCCCAACTTTGCCCACTGCGCGCAGGCGGTGGCTGCGGCAAACGCGGGCAAGCACGTCCTGTGCGAAAAAGTCATTGCCACCAACAGCCGGGAGTTTGAAGCCATGCGGCAGGCCGCGGCCCAAAACGGCGTTGTTCTGCTGGAGGCCATGCGCCCCGTGTACGACCCTGCCGTTGCCGTGCTGCGGCAGGCACTGCCCCTCGTCGGGCCGCTGCGCCGCGTTTCCATGGAGTACTGCCAGTACTCCTCCCGGTACGACAAATTCCTGGCCGGACAGGTGCTCAACGCCTTTGACCCCACCCTCTCCAACGCCGCCATCATGGACATCGGCGTGTACTGCATCGCGGTGTGCGCCCATCTGTTCGGCGCGCCCGGGGCCATGCGCGCAGCCTCTTCGTTTCTGCACAACGGCTTCGAGGGCTGCGGCCAGCTTCTGCTGGAGTACGAGGGCTTTCAGGCAAGCATCAGCTATTCCAAAATCAGCGAGTCCATTGCGCCCAGCGTCATTCAGGGCGAAAAAGGCAGCCTGACCATTGATAAGATCTCCATGCCCGGTGCCATCTGGTTTCATCCGTACAAGGGCGAACCCCGCCGGCTGGACTACACGCCGGACAAAAACAACATGGTGCACGAGCTTGCCGCTTTTGCCCGCCTGGTCTCCGAAGGCGCGGTGGAGCATCCCGGCCTTGTCACCAGCGCCATCCAGATGGCGGTCATCGACGAGGCGCGCCGCCAGACGGGCATCGTTTTTCCGGCGGATGCCATGTCCGCCGCAGATGCCGGCTGCTGACGTCTTTCCGTTTTATACCAGAAAGGAGAACTGCCCTTGCCGCCCATCTGTCTGCTGATCAAGCCGGTGTCCGGCAGCTGCAACATGCGCTGCCGCTACTGCTTTTACACCGATGAAATGGCCAACCGGGAACAGGCCTGCTTCGGCCGCATGAGCGCCGAAACGCTGGAAGCCGTGGTGCGCCGTGCGCTGGAATACGCCGACGGCGGCGTCACCTTTGCCTTTCAGGGCGGCGAGCCCACCCTCATCGGGCTGGATTTCTACCGTCTGCTGGTGCAGCTCTGCGAACGGTACAACACAAAAAAACTGCACATTTCCTGCTCGCTGCAGACCAACGGCCTGCTGATGGATGACGAGTGGGCGGCGTTTCTGGCAAAGCACCGGTTTCTGGTGGGGCTTTCGCTGGACGGCCCTGCCGAGCTGCACGACCGCGGGCGGCTGGACGCCGCCGGAAAGGGCACCCATACCCGTGTGATGGCTGCGGCACGCACCATGAAAAAGCACGGGGTCGAATTCAACATCCTCACCGTGGTCAACGGTACCGTGGCCCGTGCCGGCCGCAAAACGTGGAACTTTTTTGCCAAAAACGATTTTCAGTGGCTGCAGTGCATTCCCTGTCTGGATCCGCTGGACGCCGTGCCGGAGCCGTGGTCGCTGACGGCGGACCGCTACGCCGAATTTTTAAAAACCACCTTCGACTGCTGGTATGCGGACCGCATGGCGGGCCGTATGGTCAGCGAGCGCACCTTTGACAACTGGGTCGGTATGCTGGCCGGCCGCCCGCCCGAAAGCTGCGGCATGGGCGGCGTGTGCAGCCGGCAGTATGTGCTGGAGGCCGACGGCAGCGTGTATCCCTGCGATTTTTATGTGCTGGACGGCCTGCGGCTGGGCAGTCTTGTGACCGATCCCTTTGAGGACATCGAGCGCAGGCGCACGGAGCTCGGCTTTGTGGAAGCGTCGTACCACATCCACGACGACTGCCGCAGCTGTCAGTGGTTCATGCTGTGCCGCGGCGGCTGCCGCCGTCACCGCGAACCCTTCGCGGAGGGCAAACCCGGCCTCAACCGGTTCTGTGCCGCCTATAAGCAGTTCTTCCCCTATGCCATCGAGCGCATGCAGCGCATGGCGGCACGCCTGCGCTGAAAAACCTCTGCGGCACGTTGTTCAAAGTCGAAACGAAAACCGGCGCTCTGCCCGGCAAACCGATAAAATCAAACACATACAGGAGGCTTCCCCTATGCTGTACCAGTGCTTCAGTGAAAACGAATGGCTTTACCCCGATACCCTGCTTGAAAGCGGTAAAACATCCGCATGCGTGGAGGCTGCCCGCGGCGGCTCGGTCAGCTTTCAGCTGCTGACGGACTGCGTCCTTGCCGAAGACGGCGCCCTTGCCGTGGAATGGCAGGGCCTGCCCGCCGGTGTAAAGACCACCGTGTACCAGCTGCATTCCGCCCACGTCAGCGAAAACAGCGCCGCCGACCGTCTTACCACGCTGGATTACGAAAGCGTAAAGCATTTTGTCACCCGTCAGGCGCCCTTTGACGTGTACGAGATCACCCGCGAGATCACCGACGGCGTTCTGCGTGCGGGCCGTGTGGGTCTGTATCTGCGTTTTGACGCCGCGGCCGCGGCCGTCCCGGGCAATTATGACGTGACGCTGAAGCTGACCGCCGCCGGCGAGGACCTGACCGTCCCCGTGGCGCTGTGCGTGCACGCCTGCTGCGTGCCGCCCGTGAAGGACGCCGCCTTCCACATGGTCAACTGGCTCAAGACCGACCACGTCCAGTGGCAGCACAACGTAAAATTCCCCGGCGAGGAGTACAACGCCGTGCTGGACGCCTATCTGCAAAACGAACTGGATATGCGCAACGACTGCCTCATGCTGCCCTCCGGCGAACCCGTCCGTGACGAAAACGGCACCGTGGTGGATTTTGACTTCTCCCATGCCGTCTGCGTGGGCAACCGCGCCATTGCCGCCGGCATGCCGGTCATCATGGGCGGTTTCGTGGCCCGTTTTGAAGTGTGGAACGAAAAATGGCACTTCCTGCTGTGGGACCGCAAGGTGGACGTCACCTCCTTTGAAGGCTACCGCCAGCTGAAGCTGTACTTCTCCCGCCTGTGGCAGGTCATCAACGAAAACGGCTGGCTGGGCCGCTACATGCAGTGCCTTGTGGACGAACCCCAGTTCCCCAACAGCGAGCACTACCGCATCCTCTCCGGCATCTGCCGCAAGTTCCTGCCCGGTGTGCCCATCAACGATCCGGTGGAATCCAGCGATCTGGAGGGCGCGCTGGAGGTCTGGGTGGTCAAGCAGGCCATCTACGAGCAGTACATCGAAAAATTCCGCGCACTGCAGGCGCTGGGCGAGGAGATCTGGATCTACACCTGCGGCTTCCCCGGCGGCAGCATGATGAACCGCATCATCGACCTGCCTCTGACCGTCAGCCGTCTGCCCTTCTGGATGAGCGTCGCCTGCGACGCCAAAGGCTTCCTGCACTGGGGCTACAATTACCACAACCCCGAGCTGGAAAAGGACACCTGTTACTGGGTGGACCGTGACGAGCACATCGCCTACCCGGCGGGCAACTCCATGGTGGTCTACCCCGGCGAGGGTAAGCCGGAATACGGCGTGCGCGGTCATCTGCAGCGCACCGGCGCCGAGGACGCCGAGCTGCTGTGGCAGCTGAAAAAGCAGGAGCCCGCCGCCGCTGCGGCCATTATTGCAAAGGTCTGCACCGGCTTTGATGAGTACGATCCCGCGCCGCAGGCGCTGGAAGCCGCCCGTCACGAGCTGCTGTGCGCACTGGACGCCCTGTGCTGAGCCCGTTCTGACAAAAAAGCGAATCCGTTCCCGCGCAGCCGCCCGGTATTCCAACGGGCGGCTGCGGAGCGTTAAAATACCTGTGCCGCCCGATGTGAGCAGCGGCGTCAATGGAAAAAACAAGGAGTTCCCATGCCCAAAAACGAAACCAACAGCGCACCGCTGCGTCTGGACCGCTACCTGTGCGAAAGCCTGCAGATCACCCGCTCGCAGGCAAAAGAGCTGCTTTCCAAAGGCAGGGTGACGGTGAACGGCGCCGTGTGCAAAAAGGCCGACACCAAGGTCGCCCCCGCAGATGAGGTGCTTGCAGGCGGGCAGCCCACGGCACATCAGGCTTTCGTCTATATCATGCTGGACAAACCCCAGGGCGTCGTCAGCGCCAGCGAGGACGCCCGCGACACCACCGTGGTGGATCTGGTGCGCCCGGCGCATCCCCGCCGGCAGCTGTTTCCGGCCGGCCGGCTGGACAAGGACTCCACCGGCTTTGTGCTGCTGACGGACGACGGTAATTTCGCCCACGATATCCTCGCGCCCAAACGCCATGTGGCCAAAACCTATATCGTGCGCATCGACACCCCGCTGACGCAGGCCATGATCGACGGCTTTGCCGCCGGCGTCACGCTGGCGGACGGTTCTGTCATGCATCCGGCAGGGCTTTCCGGCTTTGCGGAGGACCCCAGCCTCACCCGCGTGGTGCTTACGCAGGGCGTTTATCACCAGATCAAACGCATGTTCGGCACCTTCGGCGCGGGCGTGGTCAGTCTGCGCCGGGTGGCCATCGGCTCCCTGCAGCTGGACCCCGCCCTCGGCGCGGGCGGATGGCGCGAACTTGCCCCCGAAGAGGTGGCTCTCATACTGGAAAAACCTGCATTTTAAGAAAATTTCAAAGAATGTGCACATTTTTCCGGTATAATAGGTCTGCCCTGAAACCGCACGGCGGCCTGTAAAATAAAAAATAAACAATTATTCCATAAAAAAATGCCGAAACTTGTTGCAATCTACAAAGTTATTGTGTAAAATAGAAAAGGATAGTCCGTGGAATTGTGAAAAATCACAACAACTGAGAAGGACTGACAAGAAGGGAATTTGGATTATGGCCAACAGGGTATTTCAGGGTGTCGTATATCAGATGAAGGACGTGGTCAAGCGCACCGTCGGCGTGATCGATGAGACCGGTACGGTGGTCGCCTGCAGTGATCTTGCGCGCATCGGCGAGGTGCAGCAGCTGGAAAATGTGGACCGTCCCAATGTGGAAAGTTTCCTGCGGGATGGCTGTACCTACCGTCAGTTCGCCTACAGCAAGCCCAATGACTTTGCTGTTTTTGTGGAAGGCATCGACGAAGCGGCCGCCAACTATGCGGGGCTGATGGCCGTCTCCCTGCAGAACATCAAGCAGTTCCACGACGAAAAGTTCGACCGCACCAATTTCATCAAAAACGTGGTGCTGGATAATATTCTGCCCGGGGATATCTACGCCAAAGCCCGCGAGCTGCATTTTGCCACCGACGTCACCCGTGTGGTGCTGCTCATCCGCGTGGCCGGTGCAGGCGATATCTCTGCCTATGACGTGGTGAGCAACCTGTTCCCCGACAAGCAGAAGGACTTCATCTTCAACATCAGCGAGACGGACACCGTTCTGGTAAAAGAGGTCAAGCGCGGCATCAGCCGGGATGACATCGAAAACATGACCGCCTCCATTGTGGACACCCTCAACGGCGAGCACTACATCAAGGCCGTCGTGGGCATCGGCACCATCATCTCCAACATCAAGGAGCTGGCCACGTCTTTCAAGGAGGCGCAGATCGCGCTGGAAGTGGGCAAGGTGTTCGACAACGAGCAGTCCATCATCAGCTACGACAATCTGGGCATTGCCCGTCTGATCTACCAGCTGCCCACCACCCTGTGCGAGATGTTCCTCAAAGAGGTGTTCAAGCAGGGCAGCATCGAAAGCCTGGACAGCGAGACCCTGTTCACCATCCAGCGCTTCTTCGAAAACAACCTCAACGTTTCCGAAACCAGCCGCGGCCTGTTTGTGCACCGCAACACGCTGGTCTACCGTCTGGAAAAAATCAAAAAGCTCACCGGTCTTGACCTGCGCGAGTTTGATGACGCCATCGTATTCAAGGTGGCGCTGATGGTCAAAAAGTACCTTTCCACCAACCCGGCCAAATATTGATGCAACAATGATCCAAACAAAGGGCGGAGCCGCCGGTTCCGCATAAGAAACCATCGCTGCGCATCCGCGTACTGCGGGTGTCCGCAAAGCGCCGCTCCAAGTGCTGTGCACGGGCGGCGCGCGTGCGTTCTTGTGCAATGCGGATGGCGCCGCTCTTTTTGCGAAGGAGAAACCATGATTCGTCTGGAAAACGTCACCAAGTGCTATCCCGAAAACGAAGTCCCCGCGCTGGATGGGCTTTCCCTGCACATCCGCAAGGGCGAATTCGTGTTTGTGCTGGGCTCCTCCGGCGCGGGCAAAAGCACGTTTATCAAGCTGCTTCTGCGGGAAGTCACCGCCGACAGCGGCAGCGTGCTGGTCAACGGCTTCAACCTCAAAAAGATCCGCCGCCGCAAGGTGCCGCATCTGCGCCGCAGCATGGGCGTGGTGTTTCAGGATTTCCGCCTGATCCCCACTATGACCGCCTACGAGAACGTGGCCTTCGCCATGCGCGTGACCAACGTGCCGGAGCGCGAGATCCGCGAGCGTGTGCCCTTTGTGCTCAAGCTGGTGGGCCTTGGCGATAAACTGGACCGTTACCCCGAACAGCTTTCCGGCGGCGAGCAGCAGCGTGTTGCACTGGCCCGTGCGCTGGTGCATTCGCCGCAGCTCATCATTGCGGACGAGCCCACCGGCAACATCGACCCCGCCCTTTCGGTGGAGATCATGGAGCTGCTCTCCGCCATCAACAGCGTGGGCGTCACCGTGGTGGTGGTCACCCACGAGCACGAGCTGGTCAACCGTTTCTCCAAGCGTGTTATCCGCATCGAACACGGCAAAGTGGTGGCGGATTCCAACCCGCCCCGCGAAGGTGAGCCCGAACTGCCTGCCGCCGATACCGGCGAGGAGGCGCTCAACCGCCTTGCCGAAGAACAGCGCCGCCAGACCGGCGCCGCATGGGGAACCGACGCCAACCTGCATGTAAGCCTTGCACACCTGCAGGTGGAACCTGTGAAGGAAGAAGTGCCTGCGGCCGAGCCTCTCCCCGAACCGGCGGACGAGCCGGAGGAGGTCTGGGAGGAGAGCGGGGACGAGCCCTTTGTCACCAGCGTGCATAAAAAACGCGGTGCACCCCGCTGGAGCCGTCCGGCGCAGGAGGAACCTGTACAGACGGAACCGGTACAGGTCTGCCCCGAACCGGAACAGCCTCAGCCCGCAGTGCCAGCGGAACAGCCCGCAGCGGAGTCTGTGCCGCAGACGGCTCAAGCCGCTGAGACCCTGCCTGCAGCAGAACGGTCTGCTGCGGAAGAACTGCCGGCAGAGGAGCTGCACGCAGAAGAACCCGCACAGGAAAAAACAGCCGAAACAGCCGCCGAGCGCATCAGCACGCCGGGCCACACCACCACCATGGAGGACGTGGACGATCTGCTGCGTCAGCTGCTGAACGGCTGAGCCGTGCCACCACCCATTGTTTTCGGAAAGGAACGTTTGCCGAAATGAGACTTTCAAGCCTTGCCTACCTGACCCGTCAGGGATGGAAGAATATGATAAACAACCGCATGATGACCGTGGCCAGCATCGGTATCCTCACCGCATGTCTGTTCATCACCGGTACGGCGGTGCTTCTGGGCTTCAACGTCAACAGTTTTGCCGATTATCTTGCCGGCCAGAACGAAGTCGTGGTCTACCTGCTGGACGGCGTCGAAAAGCCTGTGGAGACCGTGCCGGAGGAGACGCCCGCCGAAGGGGAAGCCGCTGAGGGGGAAGCCGCCGAAGGCGAAACTGCCGGGAGTGCTCCTGCGGAAGGCGAAACCACCGAGGGAGAGACTGCTGAGGAACAGCCCTCCACCCAGCTTGTGGCGGTGGATATCAACGCTGCCGTCGCCGTGCTGGAAAGCATCGACAACATCGAAAGCTACACCTACGTATCCAAGGACGAAGCCCTGACCGAGGCCATCGGCTGGATGGGCAACTACGCCGCCCTGCTGGAAGGCTACCGGGACGACAACCCCATGCCCGCCAGCTTCCGCATTACGGTAAAGGATCTGGAGCAGCTGTCGGCCACCGTCGCGGCGCTGCAGACCATTGAGGGCGTGGAGTATATCAAGGCGCCCAACGATATGGCGCAGATCCTCGTCACACTGGAAAGCGCCGTCAACTGGATCGCTCTCGGTCTGGTGGCTGTGCTGGGGCTGGTGTGCGTCGTGGTCATCGGCAACACCATCCGCCTTACCGTGTTTGCCCGCCGCCGCGAGATCAATATTATGAAGTATGTGGGCGCTACCAATGCGTTCATCCGCTGGCCGTTCTTTGTCGAAGGCATGACCAGCGGGCTGATCGCCGGTCTTCTTGCGTTTGCCATGCTCAGTCTGGGGTATACTAAGCTTGTGGAATACCTCACCACGGGCGGCGTCGGCATCAGCTGGCTCAACAACATCTTCTTCACCATCGTACCTTACAGCACCCTGCGCAACCCCATGCTCATCGCGTTCGTCTGCGTCGGTGTGGTGCTGGGCGGCATCGGTACCTCCGGCAGCGTTCGCAAATACCTGCGCGTCTGATGCACCGTACCCCAAAAGCACCTGCATTTTCCCGCCCTGCCGCGCCCTGCGCGGAAAAACCGTACTCTTTTTGTAAAGGAATGATACTGCAATGAAACAGAAAACGATCCGCGCCATCTGCCTTAGTCTTGCGATCCTGATGATCCTGACCGCAGTGGCGGGCCCTCTGCTCAGCCTGCTGTAAGCCGGACGCATCCGCACAGACAGGCACAGGATGAGCTGCCGCACGTTGGCGGCAGTTTCGGAAAAGGAGCAACGCGATGAAACACAATACCCTCTGGCCCCGGCTGCTGGCGCTGCTTCTCATCGCCGGTGTGCTGCTCAGCCTCGGCAGCAGCATGGACGGCTTCACCGCCCGCGCCGGTACCGCCAAGGAGCGCTACGAAGAGCTGGAAAAAGAACTGGAAAATCTGGATAACACCATCGACACGCTTTCGAACAAGGCGGACGATGCGGCAAAGCGCCGCAAGGCCCTTGCCGAGCAGATCGCCGTGCTGAAGGAGCAGATCACCCTGCTCAGCGGGCAGATCGCCGAGCAGCAGGCCGACATCGTGGCCAAGCAGCAGGAGATCGACGCCAAAAAGCAGGAGATGGTTGCCACGGACGATCTGTTCCGCCAGCGCATCCGCAGCCTTTACATGGTGCGCAACGACGGCATCCTCACCACCGTTCTGGGCGCCAATACATACGCCGAAGCGCTGACCGCTGCCGATACGCTGCAGCGCATCACGCAGGCGGACACCCAGCTTCTGGACACGCTGCTGCAGCAGAAAACCGAGCTGGAATATGAGGAAGCCCAGCAGCAGGCCCGCCTTGCCGAGCTGGAAGCCAACTGGAGCGCCATGGATGAAAAGCAGGACCTGCTTGCCGGTACGCTGCAGCAGGTGGATACCACGCTGAGCAATCTGGAAGCGCAGGAGGAAGCCGCCAAGGCCGAATACGAGCGCCTTTATGAAGAGTACAAAAAGGCCAAGGAAGAAGCCGAGCGAGAGTTTCTGGAAAGCCTGCAGCAAAGCCAGCAGCAGGGCAACAAAACGGAGTATGTGGGCGGCACGTTCACCTGGCCCACCCCCGGCTACACCTACATCAGCTCGCCCTACGGCGACCGTACCCTGTACGGCCAGTACGACTTCCATCAGGGCATTGATATCACCGGCGGTACACCGGGCGTTATTGCAGGTGCACCCATCGTCGCTGCCAACGACGGCTATGTCACCATGGCAAAATACGGCGATACCGGCTACGGCATCCGTGTGTATATCGACCACGGCGGCGGATACATCACCCGCTACGGCCATTGCTCGTCGCTGGCGGTCTCTGCGGGCGAATACGTGGAAAAAGGTCAGGTCATCGCCTATGTGGGCACCTCCGGCAACTCTACCGGCTATCACCTGCATTTTGAGGTCCGCAAGGATGGCGTGGCAGTGAACCCCATGCAGTTCTTCACCGCCAGCTGACCTTTTGCGGCACGCCGATTCTCAACAAGGAATGGTATAAGCTATGAATAAAAAAATCCCGATCAGTCTGGCGCTGGCCATCGCCATCGTCGCCATGACTGTCACCTTCTGCATCACCATGATCGTCTCGATGAAGATGTTCGACTCCACCGTTACTTCGGTCAAGGAAAAAGAGACGATGTACGACAAGCTTGCCGAGCTGGACAAAAGCGTGCGCGACAACTATAGCGGCACCATCGACGACCAGCTGCTGTACGATACGGTGGGCGCAGGCTATCTGGCCGGTCTGGGCGACAAGTACGCCAAATATTACACCGCCGCGCAGTATGCCAACTACCTCAAGCAGGCCGCGGGCAAGCTGATGGGCATTGGCGTGGAGGTGGTGAAGGACGCCACGGGCTATGCCAGGGTGCTCACTGTTTACAGTGACAGTCCCGCCGCCGAAGCCGGCATTGAAAAGAACAGTTATCTCACCGCGGTGGACGGTGTTTCGCTCAAATCGCTCAGCACCGAGGCCATCCGCACCCTGCTGCAGGGTGAAGAAGGCACCGTCAGCAAGGTGACCGTGCTTTCGCCGGACCTCACCACCGAGACCGAGCTGGAGCTCTCCCGCCGCACCTACCGCGTGCGCAGCGTTTCCAGTCAGCTGGTCGGATCCACCGCGTATTTCCGCATCGCCTCTTTCAACGAAAACACCCCTTCCGAATTTGACTCGGATTGGCAGACTCTGCTGGCAAGCGGCGTCACCGGTCTTGTGCTGGATGTGCGCGGCAACACCTCCACCGATATCGAAAACATGGTTCGCGTGCTGGATGTGCTGTGCCCCAAGTTTACTGTGGGCAATGCGGTGTACAAAAACGGCGATACCGTTTCGCTTGGCGAGACCACGGATGAAAGCGCGACGTCCGTGCCCATCGTTCTCATCACCAACAGCTCCACAGCCGGTGCAACCGAGCTGTTCTGCGTTACCCTGCGCGATGTACTGGGCGCCAAGATCGTCGGCGTAAAGACCGCCGGCCGCGGCAGCATCCAGACCATCATCGAGCAGACGGACGGCAGCGCACTGGAATTTACCGTGGCGGCCATGGTGCCCTATTACGAAACCAGCAGCTTTGACGGCGTGGGCGTCACTCCGGATTTCGAGATCGCTCTTTCTGCCGCGGAAGAGGCGATATCCTACGATCTGACCGTGGAGAATGACCCGCAGATCCTGCGCGCCTTCGAAATGCTGGATACGCTGACCGGTGCATCCACGGCCGTTGGCAACACCACACCGGAGGAACTCACCGGCGATGAGTCTGCAGACAGCGGCGAAAAGGCCGAAGACGCCGACAGCGCTGCAGCAGAGGATACCCCTGCAGAAAGCACGGAAGAGGAAAGCGATTCCGCTGCCGAATAAAAATGATTTGTATAAAAACAGCTCTGCGATGACCCTCGCGGAGCTGTTTTTTTGCGCAGACAGGCACATTCCACCCCGGGGACGCATAAGTTTGAGACAAAACGGCGGCTGCGCCGGTGTGAAAAGAGGGATGGGATGGAGACACACTCTGTAAATGGGATACGCCCCGGCTTTGCCGCGTTGGGGCAGGACGCCCGCCTTGCTGCGGCGGCGCAGGTGCTATGCGATGCAGGCTGGCTGCACCTGCCGCCGGAAAACCTTACTGCGGCACAGGCAGTGCTGCTGGGCACACCGACGCCCTCGCTGCAGCCTTTTGCCGCGCAGCTTGCACGGCTGCGTTCCGGTACGACGGTATTTGCCGGTGCGGCGTCACCTGCTGCCCGCGGGCAGGCGGCGGAATACGGCCTTGTGCTGGTGGATTATATGCAAAGCGAAGAGCTGGTGCTGTTTAACGCCGTACCCACTGCCGAGGGCGCGCTGGCAATTTTGCTGACAGCTACGCCGGAAACGCTGTGGCGTTCCTCCGTGCTGCTGGTGGGCTTTGGCCGCGTTGCAATGGCACTGGCGCCGCGGCTTGCCGCACTGGGTATGCGTGTGACGGTGGCGGCCCGCCGCGCCGCAGCCTGTATACAGGCGCAGACGCTGGGCTTTGAAGCTGCCTTCTGCGAAGAACTGCCCGCCCTTGCCGCAAAAACGGATTTTCTCATCAACACCGTGCCGTACCCGTTGGTGGACGAGACCGTGCTGCGTGCACTGCCGCCCCATGCGTTTGTGCTGGAGCTTGCCGGTGCGCCGGGCGGCATTGCAATGGATGCTGCCGAAAAGCTTGGTGTACGGGTGCAGGCGGCGCCCGGCCTGCCGGGAAAGATCGCCCCGGCTGCGGCGGGGCGTGCGGTGGGGCGCACGGTTCTGGAATTTCTGCAGCGGGCGGCAAACGCCGCGCAGACAGGGGAAAAGGAGTGAGCTTATGGGCAAAAAAATCGCATTTGCCATGTGCGGGTCGTTCTGCACCTTTGCAAAAGTACTGGAACAGGCCGAACGGCTGGTCAGCAGCGGGATGCAGCTGGTTCCCATTATGAGCACGGCCGCCGCCGAGACCGACACCCGCTTTGGCAGCAGCGCGTCCATAAAGGCAAGACTTTCCCGCCTTGCGGACGCCTCCATCATCACCACCATTGCGGACGCCGAACCGCTTGGCCCGCAGAAAATGGCGTCGGCGCTGCTTATCGCCCCCTGCACGGGCAACACATTGGGCAAGCTGGCCAACGGCATCACGGACACTCCGGTTACCATGGCGGCAAAAAGCATGCTGCGTATCGGGCGGCCGGTCATCCTTGCCATCTCCACCAACGACGGGCTGGCAGGTTCGTTTCAGAACATCGGCCGGCTGATGAACGTCAAAAACGTGTATTTCGTTCCGTTCGGGCAGGACGATCCCCTGCATAAGCCCTCCAGCCTGCAGGCGGATTTTACCCTGATGGAAAGCACGGTGGAAAGTGCGCTGAACGGCCGTCAGATCCAGCCGGTTCTGTTGGATTGAGTTTTTTGTACGGTTGCTTTTTTTGTTCGGCTGCGGTATACTGAAAAAAACGTCCGTAATCAGGGAGGATACCGCCATGACGGAAAAACAACAGCTTCTGGTCAATGCCGTGGACGCCGCAAAAAACGAGATCCTTGCCGCCGAGCGCTGGCTGTGGGAACATCCCCAGACCGGCTATACCGAGTGGCAGGCGCACGATTATCTGAAAGAGAAATTTGAAGCGCTGGGCTATACGCTCACGCTGGCGGGGGATATCCCGGGCTTCATCACCGATGTGGACACCGGCCGTCCCGGCCCAAAAGTGGTGATCTTCGGCGAGCTGGACGCACTGGAACAGATCGGCCATCCCTGTACGGTCAACGGCATGGCACACAGCTGCGGCCACAATGCGCAGGGTGCCGCGCTGCTGGGCGTTGCGGCTGCGCTGAAGGCCCCCGGTGCGCTGGATGGCCTGTGCGGCAGCATCCGCCTGTGTGCGGTGCCGGCAGAGGAGATGATCCAGCTCAGCTTCCGCGAAGAGCTGCGCAAAAAGGGGACCATTCGCTACATGGGCGGCAAGCCGGAATTTATGGCCCGCGGCCTGCTGGACGGCGTGGATATCGCCATGATGGTGCACGCCGGCGGCGGCGATTCTCCGGAGGAGCCCTTTGATTTCGCCTGCGGCAAGGGCAGCAACGGCTGCATTGCCAAAACCATCGTGTACAAGGGCAAGGCTGCCCATGCGGGCGGTGCGCCCCACATGGGCGTCAATGCCCAGTACGCGGCGTCGCTGGGTCTGGCGGCCTGCAACGCCCTGCGCGAGACCTTCCCTGATCACGATCATATCCGCTTCCATCCCATCCTGATGGGTGCCAACTGCGCTGTCAACATCATTCCGGATCGTATGGCCATCGAAAGCTATGTCCGCGGCGCCACGCAGGAGGCGATCAACCGTGAAAACCGCAAGCTGAACCGTGCTCTTGCCGGTGCGGCACTGGCGGTGGGCGCGCAGGTGGAGCTGCACGACCGGCCCGGCTATGCACCGGAATTCCACGACCCGGCGCTGATGAAGCTGACGGAGGAATGCTGCGCCGCGCTGGTGGGTGCGGACCATGTGCGCTTCCATTACGACAGCTGGGGTACCGCCTCCTCGGATTTCGGCGATATCACCAGCGTCATGCCCGGTGTGCAGTTCACTGCCTGCGGCGCCGTGGGCGTTGGCCACAGCGTAAGCTTTGCCATTGCCGAACCGGAGCGTTTGTGCCTCAACGCGGCAAAGGCGCAGCTGCTGCTGGCGGACGCTCTGTTAAAAGATGACGCCGCTGCGGCGCGCAGCATCGTGCAGAACTATAAGCCGGCATACCCCTCCATGGCGGCGTATCTGGCTGCCATCGACGCCATCTTTCTGGATAAGGAGGCCGTCGTCTACCACGAGGACGGCAGCGCTACGGTGGAATACGCCAACGTATAAGCAATAAAGAAATACAGCCCGTACTTGAAACTGTTCAATATACGGGCTGTATTTTTTGCGTTGTGGAAAAATGGCCTGTGATCTTGAAAAAATACGTTTATAACAACGGAGCAAAAAAGCGCAGCACGATCTGTGCCAGCCGGATGTGCAGCGGAAACTGCAGGTCCTGCGGGATGACCTCGCGGCATTCCGCAAACATCTCCTCAAAGTCGCGGCGGATCTCACACAGGATCTTTCCGCCGTAAAAGGCGCAGCTGTTTTCAAATTGCAGGTACAGGCTGCGGTAATCCATGTTGGCGGAACCCACAATGGCGACCTTGTCGTCGCAAAGGGCCGTTTTGCTCGTTATAAATGTACTTTTCCATTATGTAATCCTCCAAGATTTT
>CAZYRD010000006.1:0-32135 GCA_964649475.1 uncultured Faecalibacterium sp. | reverse complement strand
CCTTCGGGTGCTCCTTCTTTGAGGAGGCTTTTTCTTTTATTATAAAAACTGCCGCTGCTTTTTTATATATTTACGGTCATACCGGAGGAACATCAATCCGCTTGCCAGCTGAGCGGCACCGCCCAGCATCAGCAATAACCATGCCGGGAGCGTCTCCAAAAGAAATGGGATCGAATAGCTTGCGATCGACTGCCCCAGCGTCATGATGATCAGACGAACCGAGGTGTATGCACCGATATCCTCATAGGGCACATATTCACTGGGGTATAATGCCGCAGCGGTATTATTGGAAATATACGCACAGTACACGACAAAATACAGAGCATAAAACACGGCTGTATTATGTCCCAAAAGCATGAGCGGCAAAAAGATGCACATGAGCAGACTCCCGCCGGCATACAACGTGGCGGTATCCAGTTTCCTTTTCAGGTTGCGGAATATCCACGCGCCAAGGATCGACCCAACCGATGAGATTACAGAAAGACCACTGACTACCGCAGTATCTGTTGTGATCTCCTGAAGAAAAACCACTGTCATCATGCCTATCAATCCGCAGGCAAACCCCCGCAGTAAGTTGGGCAGATAAAAGCTGTAAAAATCCCGTCTGCCAAGAACGGAAGGCCGAAACGGCTGTGCCGGCACCGGCGCAAAATCATTTCGCTGCCGAACGCTGTTTAACGCCAGTGAGCTGCCCACAGAAAATATAATGCTGATGACAAAACCCACGGCCATGACGCTGCGAAAATTGAAACGTGCGGCAAAAAAACTGATCAGACCGCTGGCCGCAATAGAGACTGCGCCGCAGAAAATGGTGTTATTGCTTTCCAGCCGCGAGAATTCTTCCGGCTTTGCCAAAATGTACATGAAACGGAAAAACAGGATGCCATTGAACCCGGACACCAGGATATGCAGAGTACACAGGGCCATTGCCATCCAGAAAACAAATTCCACATTCATGTCATCGACCAGACACGGCAGCAGCATAACTCCGCAAAAAAACACGGAGCTTAAATTCAGGAGAGCCATTGTCCCTTTGACGTTGCGCGTGCTGTCGGCAATAAAAATGCTCAGGATCATCGTCACTACCTGTACGATCCCGTTGAGTGCGGTATAGCTGCCGATCTGCTGTGCAGAGAAGCCGATCTCTGCAAAAAAGGTCTGTATGATGCCTCCTGCAATAAACAGCTGTACAACGCTGTTCATCATGCCGCGCAGATAGAATTTCACATCATTGCTCATAGCTGCCTCCGATTGAATTTCAACGCTTATATCCATATTCTAGCACGGTCAGGTCTCTTTTCAAGTTTCCGTCTCAGCCATCTTTTTCTTAAGACGTCTCGATTTGCATCAAACGCTTTTTATATTGGTACAAAACAACAGTTTGGTTTAACCTGCGGAATTGCCGTTGCGCATATCTTGAAATGCGGCCGATTCGGACAGAAATCCAACAAAACGGCTGAAAACGCGCCTTGCATTCACAAAACGGTTTTGCTATAAATAACTCAGGAGAGCCGGCTGTGTGCGAAGCCGAACTCATGCGCTGTTAAAGGAGGATGCCATATGAAAGGCATGGAATAAGGAAACGGTGTGCTCGAAGAAGGCCTGCCGGGCCTGCTTGACAAATTGAAAAAGCTTTGACAGGGGGACCATGCTGTGAAAGATATGGATTTTGCACTCAATGCACTAATGGATTTTCCGGATGACAGTTTGAATCTGCTGGATCGTTCCTCTATGCGCATTCTGATGGAAAAGCTTGCAGAATGCCGGTTCCGCCGTTTGTATTGGAACTGGTTCGGCGGGGTGGAGGATAAAGGCGTTTGGGACGACCATGCACCTCTGAAAGAACCGGGGACTGTTTCGAAGCGACTGCAGACTGTGCGGAATATTCCGGATTTCAATCGCTATGCTGTCGATCTTGCTCACGAAATGGGTATGGATATCGTGGGCGTCATGCGTCCGTTGGAGAGCGGTCTTTCTTCTACTTATTCGGAATTCTATCCCGAAGCACGACAGTTTTCCGGTACGGTAGGAATTCCACGCGTAGGCGGATGTGTGCTGAGTACCAACGCTTATGTGCGCGAGCACCCGGAAGCGCGTATGAAACGCCGTACGTGGGATATCGATGAAGAAGCTGAAAAAATGCCGATCTGTGCGATCGAGCTGCGAAAGCAAAATGCGCGTCCCACCCGTATCCGCAAAGAAGACCTGACCATCTATGTCTCGGATAACAACGCCAATTACAAAAAGTACGATGGACAGTTCAACTTTACATTGACGACCGCTGTGGCCGATGAAGATGTGGTCGTTGCGGCGCAGAGTCTAAAAGGCTGGTACTCGGATGGATACGGCCGCCGCACCATGACACGCAAGGGTGATGCTGTCACAGCGATCCGGCTGGATGGCTTTACCATTCCCGAGCGCTATGTTGCGGTGGTGTGCAGCTGCAGTGCGCCGTATGACGGGGAGGATCAGGACGCGCTCTTCACCAATACCACGATGCAGGGCATCCGGTGCTTCACTTCCGATGGCCGTCTCATTCCGTCTGCTGTGGGAAATCTGTTGAATACCTGGGGAAATCCTGATGGGCGCGACTGGAGAGAATGCGGCCTCGGCTTTGACATGGGCTTCGGAGAGTATTTCGAATGCACACTGGATCCCGCAGTTGGCGAAGGCGTTTTCGCCATTGCGCGCGGAAAAGAACGCTATGTTCATACCACGTTGTGCGAATGCGACGAAGGTGTGCAGGCGTACTGGATGGATCAGTTGCACCGGTGCATCGCCGATGGTTTTGATCTCATCAGCCACCGTGTCGAGAATCACAGCTTGATGATGGATGAACCATTTGCGTACGGATACAACGACAGCGTAAAAAAGCTTTATTGGGAACGCTACGGTAAATGCGACGAAAAAGATATGACAGTGGAGCGTATCTCGAAAGTGCGCGGCGATGTATACAGCCGGCTTTTTGCCAAAGGTGCACAAATTGCTCGCGCTGCTGGCCGCAAAGTTGCTGTTATGCTGAATGCCGAAATGCTGCATGATCCCATTCCTCTGGAACGCCGGTTCGCGTATCCCATGACGGTGGAATGGCAGTGGGAACGCTGGCTGGAGGAGATCCGTCCGGATGAGATCACCCTGCGTACCTTCCGTTATTCGCCGGAGTTCGTCCTGCGTGATCCGCAGTGCCGCCGCCTGATCGAGGTCGCCCGTTCCTACAATGTTCCCATTGCATACCAGCGTTATATCATCTTCGGCAATTTCACAGAAGAGTATCGAATGATTCGTGACAGCGGTTTGTTTGATTCGATGACGTTGTATGAAACGGAAAATATGCTGTTCCATAAGGGCAACGGTGTATTTGAGGAAAGGATCCCCGGACTTTTTGATAAGCTCAAGAAGCTGTAAGCAACAGAATGCTGCAGAGAGCCGGAACTTTTGTTTGGCGCTGTTCCCGTTTCGGTTATCGTGCTTTCGGCAGCTTGCTGTGCAGTGATTGCATATTTATTGAAACGGTTTTCGACAGCTCCCTGATGCAGCAGTGACCTTCCTTCTGTGTCAGGGAGCATTGGTATGCAGGTGTATCAAACGTAACCGGCTGCGGAATGGGACCGCTTCATGAACTTTCTCCAAAGCTGTTGTTGGCCCTTTATGCGGATGTGCTTTAACGAAATTTCCCAAGGAGCCTTGATCGGTTGACTTCCCGCGCGATTTTTGTTATAAATATGAAAACGAAAGGAGGCCGCAGGATCATGGGAGATAATCTGTACATTTCCAACATATTGAAAAGTGCCATCACGCTGGAAGATCTGAATCTGCAGATTATGTGCGGCATCAATGTGCATGAGACGTCTGCGCAGCCGACGGATCACGACTATGTCCGTACTGCCGTAGGAAGTATTCATCATCGGCATCTGTACAGCGAACTTTTTGCCTGTGTAAGCGGCGAGCTCCTGATCAATACCGAGAATGGCGCATTGCAATTGAATGCCGGGGACCTTGTGGTCATTCCTCCGAATGTCCCGCACGTCCTTATTCCGGGTAAGCCGGAGGACAAGCGCGGGGTCGTCTCTTTTATTGGACAGAAACGGCAGATCCCAAACTGTCAGCCGCTTTATGGCTGCTGCACCGGCTTTTTTGCTGCGGATGCCCCGTTGATGCTGAGAGGGCAGCCGGCTCTGTGCGCCAAAGTGATGGAGATTATTGACGATTTACAGCAGGCAGCAGAATATCTGCCGACGCTAAAACTGGCCGAGCTATTGCTTACTATCCGTAAGACGCAGATGGATTCGCAACCGGCCTCCACCGGTCCGGAGGAAAACGAGTTGTCCCGTATAAGCGTTTTGGAGCAGTTGATCAACAGCTGCTTCACGAAGCCGGTCACGGTAGAACAAATTGCAGAAAAGATGTATATCAGCTCCCGGCAATTATCGCGTATCATCAAAACGCATTATGGAACTACGCTGCATGAACTGATCATTGCTCGTCGTATCGCCGTTGCGGAGCATCTGCTTGGTACGACAGATTTGACGATGGAGGAAATTGCCGAAACTATTGGATTCGGCTCACGCACGGGATTTTATCGGGAGTTTGTCAAAAGGCATGGTGTCACCCCTGTGCAGTATCGACGATCTTTGGAATTTTCCATGACCGATTTCCCGCAAGAGTAAATATTTGCCGTGGCTTTTTCGTCCCGGCTGTAAGGTTTTACAGACGTCCATCCCTTCGATGGCCGTCTTTTTTTATAACCGATTTTCGCGTCTGCGGAGCGTTGCAAAACCGGACATTCTGCGCAAAAAACGTCTGTTTCCACACCTTGATTTCTTATAATGGCCATGCTATTCTTTACTCAAATAATGCTTTAAAGCTGCCGCAAATACAAAAAATCCCAAAGGCGATATATCCATTTTGTTGTACAAGGAGAAAAGCTATGGAACGCAAGGAAGTCATCATCAGCGATCTGGCGGCCGCTGTGCGGGAAAAGGAGCTTCTGGCACCGCTGCCCGCCGCAGATACATGGGAGGCTGTACCTTATGCTACCGTCGCTGCCGCCGGCACGTTGCTGGCGGCGGGGCCGAAATCCTTTCCTGCACCGGTCACAGTCGATCCGGGCCTTTCGGGCTGGTACCGCATCTATATATGTCTCGGCGGCGCAGATGGCAGCCAGGCCAGCCGAGTGGATCTGCAGCTGACCGGCGATGAGTTTGCTGCTACCGCCCGGTGCTGCGATATCCGCCCCTACACCCGCCTGACCTTTGATGAATTCGTGGAGGAATCTCTGTGGAAGGCTGCTGATCTCACCGGAAAAACGATTACGATCCGTAAAAACAACGATGGCTTGCCCAATACTTCCTGTGTGCTGTGGCTGCGCTTTGAGCCCATGACGGACGAAGAGGTTTCGGCTCACACTGCCCGCCTTGCCGATAACAGTCGTCGGACCATGTGGGCACACATGGACGGAGACCACTACGCGTTTGATATGGCAAAGGAACCGCACGATTACTGCAAGGTGATCCATGCCCTCAGCGAAAGCGACGTGGAGATCATTGCAGAAGAGACCATGTTTGATCTGACGGATTTTGAGGCCTGCAGTCGGGAGTTTGCCCGCAGTGACCGTGCCGCACAGCGCAATGCATATATGAAAGCCTTTGACGAAAAGAAAGAGGCTATTTACCGGGAACAAATCGCCTATGCCCACGCCTGCGGAATGCGTATGCATGCAGCGCCCCGCATGGGTATCGGTTCTTTCACCTATCCGTGGAACTCGCCGCTGTTCCGTATTCCTTTTGCGGACGCGCATCCCGAATGGCGCTGCCGCACCCGGGACGGTTTCAATACAGGCTACCTCTCCTATGCCTTCCCGCAAGTGCAGGATTTCGTGCTGGAGCATGTTGCACAGGGGATCCGTTATGGTTTTGACGGCGTTTCGCTGCTGTTCAGCCGCGGCTTGCAGGTGATGTTCGAGCAGCCGGTCATCGACCGCTTTGCCGAAAAATACGGTGCGGAAACCGACTGCCGCCGACTGTCTCTGGACGATCCTCGCCTGACAGGTATCTGGTCGGATATCATGACAGAATTCATGGTGCGTGTGCGTCAGAAGTTGAATGCCATTGCAGCTGACGATGGACGCCCCGTACCGGAAATTTACGTCACCGGCTGCTATGATATGGCGGACAACCTGCATCAGGGGCTTGACATCGAACGCTGGGCAAAGAATGGCCTTATCGACGGCGTCATCCAGAGCAAGATCATCGTTTGGGAGGACCTGGAAGGCGTGCTTGCCGCCGACGGCTTTATTGATCTTGCGGCTTACACCAAAAAGGCGAATACTACCTATGTGGTCAACCGCCAGCAGCCCAACGATCCGGCCCTTCTGGCCGCCGGTGTGGCGGAATACCGCCGCGTGGCAGATGAAACCGGCATCCGGCTGTTCAGTGAGCTGCAGTGGGAGAACACCGTACAAGCAGAGGAGTACCTCGCCGCCGCAAAAGAAATCTTCAAAAACGGTGGGCAGAGCATTGCCTTGTGGGATTGCTACCCGGGCAGAAACTTTGTGCGATCTGAGTGGGACTGTGTCCACCGGCTTGGTGTGGGTGAGGAGGCGCTTGTTCTGCCGGATGCACCGGAGCATTGGCACCGTATTTATCGTATGCTGATCAGTGGCGATGCGGATGTCCGGCATGTTACCCCCAACTGGCGCGGGTAACTGGAATCGTTACGTAAACGTGGCCGCTGAGCTTCTGTGGAATAATTTATGCAAGGAGAACGTTTATGAATATCACGGACAATCGATTTCAGCTGGAGATTGGCGAGCCGGTTTTGGTAGGTCAAAAAGCTACTGCCGCATGGGGGCACTATCAGTTTCCGCATCTGAGCCGAACCACCAACGGTGATATTTTGTACACCTGGTCCACGCACGACGATGATATCACCTACACACAGTCTTTCAACTGGGCCGTTTCGGAGGACGGCGGCGCTACCTGGCGGGAACGGCGCAAATCGGATGTGCGGGTATATCCTCATGCTCTGGGCAACGGCAAAAATTTTGCCGGTTTCCACACACAGGGCGGATATAAGGCGGAGTATATAGAAAAATATGCCCCGGCATTTACTGTTCCCAATGGCCCGTTCGGTGCCAATGGTGAAAAGAAAATCTACGATGCAGAGGATATTCCGGAATTTGACCGCACGATGGATGCCGACGAATGGGACCCTGTCACCGGTGAGATATCCTCTTTTGACGTCAAGGTCAACTGGCCCCATATGGCTGTAGCGGAATATCCGGGCAACATATTGTATCCCGCCCGAATGACGATGGCGATTGTGAATGATACCGGTATGCTGAAGCTGGACGATGGCCTGTATTATTGCACCTATGGCGGCGGTTTTGATGCCGTCACCGGACAACCGGTGCCTTTCAGGGAATGTTCCAGCGTTTATGTTTTCCGTTCTGCCGATTGCGGGCGCACTTGGAATCTGCTCTCCCAGATCACGGTAAATGATGAAACCTTTGCCGAACATCCGTTCTTTGAAGGCTTTACCGAACCTATGATGACCCGTACTCCGGATGGCAGTGTGGTCATGCTGATCCGCACCGGCAGTCACATGCCGTGTTTCATCACCCGTTCCACGGACCGTTGCCGCACATGGAGCACGCCTGTGTGGTTTGACGAATGCGGTGTTTTGCCGCAGCTTCTAACCCTGAAATGCGGTGTAACACTGGCCAGCTATGGCCGCGCGCCGCTGTTTGTACGCGCTACGGGTGACCCCGCCGGTTTGGATTGGCAGCCGCATCAGCGCATCGTCACCTCGAAACGGGGCTACAGCAGCTCCTGCGGTTATACCAGCCTGCTGGAGCTGGATGATCATACCGCATTGCTGGCCTATTCTGATTTCAACTACCCCGGTCCGGATGGTGAACCCACAAAGGCCCTGATTGCCCGTCGTCTCACAGTGAAGCCGCTGTCGGAATAATATAAAAAACGATTCAGTCACAGGTATGAGTCGGTTAGGCCGGATCCGGATGCATATTTGCGGTGATTTGAAAAACATTACTCGGTCAGCTCTTTCAACGGGTACTCTATATCATAAGAGGGGCTTATGAACCGCCGCGAAGGCATTATGGCGGTCCTTCACTGCCGGCCATACGAACACATGCCGGTCGTTTCGTTCGGTTACTGGCCGGAACCTTTGCAGAAGTGGGCGGAGGAAGGCCGCGTCGCACAGGAGGAAGCCGACCGCTGTGCCCGCTTCGGAGATAACTCCGCCGCCGATCGTTCCGTTGTGAAGAAACCGGACGTTGATTTCAACCGGGACTCCTGTATTGGCGCACGAACGGCGCTGTTTCCGGCATTTGAGCCTGTTGTTTTGGAGGAAAAGCCGGATGGCAGTCGCATCATGCGCGACTGCGGCGGCCTGATCGTCCGGGTCGTGCCCGGCGCTGCGTCCATCCCTTCTGAGGTCGGAACATCCCTCACGGATCGGGAGGCGTGGGAGACTCGGTATCTGCCCGAGCTGCAGCGTGCTGCCGGGTGCATTCCCCGGAAAGCACTGGAAAATCTGCCCAAGCCCGGAGACCGTGATATCCCCATCGGCTTGCATTTGGGTTCACTGATCGGCGGGACGCGCAATCTGTTGGGCGTGCAGGAGTTGAGCTGTTTGTATGCGGATGACGAGGAGCTTTACTGCGAGATCGCGGATACCGTATTTGAATCTTGATTGAATCAATTTGAAACATGTTTTTCGCCCGCCTCAAAGCGGCAAAAAACACTCCCGAAACGGCGAAAAAAGAGGCCGAAAATCTTTTTTGCGAAAGATTTACAAAATTGCACCGCCGGTCAAATGACCGGCGGCGTTTTCATATGCGGATCCGTTTGCCCGGAGCTGCCCATGTTCAGCTGAGCAGCAAGTATGATTTGTTCAATATTTTGTTTTTGATAATATAAGATTTTCTTTTTGAAAAAGTGAACAATTGTAGTAGCGGCAAAACCGGAAAGGAGAAAACTTCAATGAAGATTTACAGCGTAACCGACAAAGAATTCAAGGCTTACGGTCAGGTTTTAAGCGGATATGATTTTGCGGGGGTTCTGGAACAGCTGAAAGCTCTTCCGGTTCCCGAAGAGGGCATCGTGTACGAACCCGCCGTTGCTTCTTTGGAGAATGAGCCCGTAAAGGTACAGTTTCAGAACAGAGGCTTTGGCGGCATGCCGGTCCAGCTGGGTTATGTGGGCGGCAACAACAGAGCGCTGAACTGTCTTGAGTATCACAAGACAAGCGAGTTCAACATTGCGCTCGATGATGTTGTGCTGGTTCTCGGGATCCAGAGCGAAATTGAAAACGGGAAATACGACACCGGAAACTGCAAGGCGTTCCTTGTCCCGGCAGGTACGGGCGTGGAGCTTTTTGCAACCCCGCTGCACTATGCGCCGATGAATGTGGCGGAGGCTCCGTACCGCGTCATCTGCGTGCTTCCTCAGGGTACAAATTACGGCAAGCCGGATTTTGCACAGGTAAACTGCGAGGATGCGATGTGCGCCGGCAGCAACAAGTGGCTTATGGCGCACCCTGAAAGCAACGAAGCGAAAGAGGGACGGTACGCAGGCCTTACCGGCGAAAACATCACATTTGACATGCTGAATTTTTAAGAGAGGGAAGTTCATTGTGGAAAAGAAAGTTTATATCGGCAACGACACGGCGGGTTACTACCTGAAGCAAAAATGCATCGAGTATCTGGAGGGCAAGGGCATTCCTTACGTTGACTGCGGCAGTGAGGATGATCCCGATATCGAGGCAACCAGATATCCCTTCTTTGCGGCCAGAGTTGCAAAGGCGGTCGCAAGCGGCGAGGCGAGATGCGGCCTGCTCATCTGCGGCACCGGTATTGGTATCAGCATGGCTGCAAATAAGTTCAAAGGCATCCGCGCGGCACTGGTAAACAGTACATATCTGGCAAGGATGACCCGCCGCCACAACAACGCGAACATTCTGTGCCTGGGTGGCCGTACGATCGGTGAGTGGGAAGCGATCGATATTCTTGAAACCTTCCTGAACACGGAATACGACGGTATGTTCCACGATGGCTCCTTGAATCTTATCGAGGAGATGGAAGAGCTTATGATGAACGACAAGGTCTGGTGCGAGGAACCGCGAAAAATCTCCACCGGCCCGCTGGCCGATGCCGAAATTTTTGACAGAAGCAAGGGCTGAGCTCCTGTTTGACACAAACGAAAAAATGCGGTAAAGGTGAGCACCCTCGCCTTTACCGCATTTTTATGACCGGTTGTGCTGTGCACGATAGCTGGTGGGGGAAATGCCGTACACGCTTTTAAAAAGCCGGTTAAAGTATGTAACATTGTTGAAGCCTGTGCGGCTTGCGATGGATATGATGGTGTGATCGGTTTCGTTCAGCAGGCGCACCGCATATTTCAGCCGCTGCGAATTGATAAAATCGGTAATGCTCCGGCCTGTTTCCTTTTTGAAAAGTCTGCCGAGATAAAGCTTGTTGTAGTGAAAAATATCTGCGATCAGGGTGATGTTGATGTCGTATTCAAGATTGTCGATAATATAGTTCTTTATGTTTTCGACGAGCGGATTTTCCGCCGCCTCGTTGGGGAATTTTTCCAAAAGGGTAATGGTATGCCCTTCGATCAGATCGCAGATCGTTTCAATATCCTGTCTGTTCAGCTCTTTTTCCAGACTGTCCAGCAAATCGGGGTCGTCGCCTATGCGCCGGAGCAACCGCTGCCCGTTGTTTTCGTCAAAACAGTTCCCGATGTAGATCACGCAGACGACCTCGCCGTTCAGAAGCACCGGACGCGTGTATTCGCATATTCCGTTTATACAGGTGCCGAAAAAGTCATGCTTTTCCGTGATCGCTTTTTTCAGCGCCAGATTCCGGCACTTGAAGCACCGGGTGTACTCCTTTTTGCTCTGCTCCTTGAAGTGGTCGCACAAGGGCGAGCGGTGTATATGACGGCTGTGGGGCAGATTGCACATTTCATTGCCGTAGTTGCCGCAGAATAAAACGCCGATGTGCAGCTTGGTGCCGTGTTCGATATAGGTTATCATTTCGTTCAGCGTTTTGTAAACCATATTTAACACCCCACCATCATTTTTCAATAATTATAGAGGATAAGTGTTATTTGTTCAAGGTTTTTGTTTGAATAATACAAGATTATTCTGCAGAAACAACAGATAATAAAAAAGAAAGGCGGCCGTTTTTTGCACTGCAGCGACCTGTTGCGCGCACGCTTTGCGGCCGGATGGGTGATTTGCATGAAGAAGTATGATCTGATCGTTGTGGGCGGCGGAATTTCCGGTGTGGCAGCCGCAGTCTCGGCTGCGCGGGATGGCCTTTCTGTGCTGCTGATCGAAAAATACGGCTGTCTTGGCGGCGCCATGTCCATGAGCCTTGTGTATCCTTTTATGAAATATTTCATGAAGGATGAAAACGGCGGGAACAGGCTGCTGTCCGACGGCATTTTTACCGAAATGCGCAAACGGTGGGCGGCCTGTGGTGACAGCTCCTTCGAGACCTTCAAACTCGTTTTTGACGACATGATATCCGAAGCCGGGGCGGACGTTCTGTTCCACACAAATGTTTATAAAGCGGAGTGTTCCGACAGGCGGATAAAAAAGCTTTATGCAGCTTCCAAGTCGGGTGTTCTGGAGCTTGAGGCCGATTTCTTTATCGACGCCAGCGGCGACGGCGAGCTGATCGCCATGACCGGCTGCGAATTTCAGCTGGGCCGGGAAAGCGACGGCTTCTGCCAGCCCATGACGACCTGCTTCCGTCTGAGCGGCGTTGATGAAAAACGGTTCTTTGAAGATATGAAAATGATGCAGGAGAAATACAAGGAGTACAAGGCGGAGGGCAGGCTCCACAACCCCCGCGAAAATCTTCTGGTATTCACCGGCCTCGGCGACGGCGTCATTCATTTCAACACCACAAGGGTGATCCGGCACAATCCGGTCGATCCCGTCGAGATCAGCAATGCCGAGATCCTTGCGCGCCGTCAGGTGGCCGAGATGGTAAAATTCTTCAAAGAGGTGTCGCCCTCCTGTGCAAATGCTTCGCTTGTTTCCGTCGCGACCCATATCGGCGTCCGCGAAAGCCGGAAGCTGAAGGGCGTGCATATACTGACGGCGGATGAGATCAAAAACTGCGTGGATTTTGAGGATACGATCGCGCTGGGCAACTACGAAATTGACATACACAATCCGACCGGCACTGGCACCGAGCTGTATTATTTCAAGGACAACGAATATTACCGGATCCCCTATCGCTCTCTGCTGCCCAAAGAATACGACAATATGCTGGTGGCGGGCAGATGCCTTTCGGCCACCCACGAGGCACATTCGGCTGTGAGAATTCTGCCTATCTGCGCCTGTCTGGGCGAAGCGGCCGGCACCGCTGCCGCATTGGCAAAAACGACTGTCGGCAAAGTTCAGGATATTGACGTGCAGCAGCTGCGGCAGAACCTCAGGGATAAGGGTGCCGCACTTTGAAGGTGACGAAACATGAAAGCAAATCCAGATGAAACAAAAGCTCTGGATGTGATCGTGCCGATCGCTCTCGAGCTTGACTGGCCCACGGTAGAAAGCACCGTCTGCGACATTCTGGAGCAGTGCGACAATCACGGCGTGAAAAAATTTGCGCTGGCCTGCCCCTGCGGCGGCTGGAGAAGTGTCGGCTACCCCGGAAAAGAGGTTTTTCAAAGGCTGGCCGGAATGTTTCTGGAAGTAAAAGAACGCCTTGCGCCGTATGGCGTCGAGCTGGGCTGGTGGAACACCCTTACGATAAAATCGGGGCAGTCGCCGGAGTTTTCCGGTATCGTCAAAGCGGACGGGCAGAAGCATCCTTTTGCGAATTGCCCGCTGGACGAAAGCTTCAAGCGGCGTTTTTCACAGGACGTTGCCCTTTTTGCAAAAATCGCCGTGCCGTCTTTCATTATTTTCGAGGACGACTATTCGCTGAAAGCGGCTTCCGGCTGCTATTGCGAAAAGCATCTTGCCGCGTTTGCAAAACGGCAGGGCCGGTATTATTCGCGCGAAGAGCTGGTTGAGCTGGAAGGGCAAAAAACGCCGGAGGCGCTTGCCGTCATAAAAAGCTGGCGCGGCCTGCTGAAGGACTCTCTGACGGGGCTGGCTGCCTGCGTGAGAGAAGAGCTTGACAAATGCACCCCGCAGATCCCCGCAGGCATCATGCAGTCGGGCGCGGCGGATTTGGACGGCAATGCCACCGAGGCGATTGCCCGTGCCCTTGCGGGAAAAAACTACACCCCGTTCTGCAGGTTTTTCGGCGCCTTTTACCACAGCTATACCTCAAAGGATATCCCCTGCATCCTGTTTCACAGTCTTTACAACAAACAGCACATCTCCAGCGATTTTACCTTTTACCACGAAACCGACACCTATCCGCATACAAAGTTCTTTACGGCAGTCGCGCACATCAAGGCGATCATGGCGACCGTTTATTCCTACGGCTTTGACGGCTCCACCTTCCAGACGCAGCAGCTGCTGGACTGCCCCAACGAGGAAAGCATTTACGGAAAAATGTTCCGCGCGGAGCGAAACCGCTATGAGGCGATGCACCGGGCTGCAAAGGCCTGTGTATTAAAGGGCGCACAGCTTGCATACGACCCGTTCTTTAACACGCTGCCGGGCGACGCCGCCCAGCCGGAGCCGCTGTGGCTGAAAGTCCTGAGCCGGTTCGGCATTCCTTATACAAGCGCACCGTCAGGGATCGCGTTCTGGGATCTGCGTCAGGCCCGCTATGCCGGTCACGACCGGATCATGGAGGCCCTTTCAAAAACGCTTTTTCTGGATGGCGACGCCGCAAAGATCCTTTGCGAAAGAGGCTACGGCGAGTATCTGGGCGTCCGGGTCGACGGCTGTGTGAGCGATGGAAACAGCCTGCAGTATGATCTGGCCGCACGCGAGATCGTCTGCGATGCGTTTGCGCAGGAGGGCAAGGGCCGCAATATGCCAAGCGCGCATATGTACAATCCGCTTGGCACCGGCCGGATGCTCGGCGTCACCCCCACGGACGAAGCCTGCAAAGCGGTGACCGGATACTATGATTTCAGCCGGCAGCTTGTGACAACCTCCATGACCCGTTTTGGCAACAGTCTTGGCGGTAAGGTCGTTGTCATGGGCCTGACGCTGGACGGAAACCGGTCGCACGCCCTGTACAACTACCGCAGAAAACGCCTTATCGACGAAATGCTTGTATGGGCGGATTGCGATTTTGCCTTCGTCCGGGAAGCGCCGGAGGTTTTTCTGATCGAAAACCGTGCAAAGGACGCACAGAAATCCGGCTTTAAAGGCATGTTCACACTGATCAATTACTGCGAGGATGCGCTTGATGCGGTAAGCCTGTATCTGCCCGAAGCGCTGCGGAATTCTACGCAGCTTTCGGTTCTGGACGAAAACGGCGCATGGCAGAAGGCGGATTATGCGCTGACCCCGGACGGCGTTCTGCTGAAGGAAAAGCTGAACCATCTGTCGCCGGTCTGCATTCTTGTCGGATAAGGCAAACGGTTTGATGAAAGTTCTTCGCCAAAGGAGGCTGCAATGGGAAAACTCAGTTATCTGACGGAGAGTTATGATGAGAAAATAAAGCGCATCCATGCGATCGGCGCCCCGTTCAATTTTGTTTTCATAACCGACATGCACAACCGGCTCAACGAGCTTGATTTCACATACAACAATGTGCCCTTTGAGCCCGCCGAAAGATCCTTTGCCGTAAACACGGTGGAATCGATCGAATACATTCTGCAGCGCTGTCCGCAGATCAGCTATGTGATCTCGGGCGGCGACATCGGCAACGATTACGACCCCGATCCCAAAGCTATCCGCGACAGTTACGTGGAGATCATGGACGCGCTTCATGCGCTCAGCGTTCCCGTGCATCACTGCATCGGTAATCACGACGACGTCACGGGGGACTTCCGGACAGGTAGCTACGGCAATGTAAATTTCAGCGCCGACTATGCCGTTTTGCCCGATGAAATGCACCGTCTGTGCATGCGGACCAACCCCACCGATGAAAATTATTATTATATCGACCACGATGCGCCGGACGGCGGATACCGCATGGTGTTTCTCAACACATCGGACAAGGTTTATACGATCAACCCGCAAACGGGTCTGTACGACAATTATGTGGAGATATCCCGGCGTCAGGCTGAATGGCTGGAAAACGAAGCGCTTGCTACGGAACGCAGGGTCATTGTTTTCAGCCATGTTCCCGTCAGTCCCATCGGGATATACGGCGCAGGCGGCCCGCCCACGCGGTATACGGACAAAAATGAACTGATCAACGGCGATTATGTGTACCGGATTCTGAAAAACAGCCCGAACGTCATCGCCCAGATCGCAGGCCATGTTCATGCCGACAATGTGCATATGGACGGCGATCTGCCCACGATCACCACCCTCTGCAGTCTGATACAGCAGCTGCCCGGCATGAAAATGCCCGACCGCGCGGTGGGCGGCTGCACCGAAACGGCGTTCGATGTGTTCTCCGTCAAAGGCGACAGGCTTTATATCACCCGTTTCGGCGCGGGCGAGGACCGCACTGCAGACATCAGACGGATGAATGATCGTTGAGGCGGATGATAATGATTTGCCGTGGTCATCTTCTGAATGGAGATGGACCGGCACAAAAAACTTTGGCGGCAGGATCGTCACGATCCCGTCACCGAAGTTTTTTTACATAATGTGTCCGGACGGCATATAGCAGAATTGCCGGTATTCCGGTGCGGTGCGCAAATTCCGGAAAGCGGAACTCAGCAGGCGCTGTGCTCCGTGCGGTTCAGCAAAGCGATCTGCTGCCATTCCGGCAGGCTGATGAAATATTCGCTGAAGCCGTACAGCCGCACGGTCAGGGCGGGGTAGTGTTCGGGGTGCGCCATGGCGTCCTGCAGCTGCTGTCGGTCAATGACCGAAATACCGACGTGCAGGCCGCCCGCAGCGAAATAGGTGCGCACCAGCGCACCGAGAATCTCCGGCGGCTGCTTTGCCGAAAAAGCCAGGTTCAGGCCGCCGCCGAAGGTGCGGTCAAAGGGCAGCTTCGCCAGACTGTTCAGCAGCGCGGTGACGCCGTTTTTGTCCGCACCGTAGGTGGGGGACTGGTTTTCGCTGAAAGGCTCGCCCGCCCGTCTGCCGTTGGGGGTGGCACCGATATCGGCGCACCAGAGGTTGTCGCGTTCCAGCGAGTAGAAACCGGGCATGATGTAGAGGTGTCCGGGGGCCTGCAGCGCATCCACCGCCTCCAGCATGGCGGTGCAGGCAAGCGCGGTGTACGCATCGGCGGGGGTGTCGTTGCCGAACATGGTCCAGGTGCCGATCTCGCGCAGAAGCGCTTCGTGTCCGGCGTAATTGTTTTTCAGGATCTCGGCAAAGGCGGCAAAGGTGTACCGCTTTTCCTGAAAAACCAGCTTATCCAGCACCAGCAGCGAATCGCCCAGAGTGGCAAGGCCAGGCAGGAAGATGTTCAGTACGTTGTAGCGTACGTTGCAGTCACGGGCATAGCGGCACTCTGCGGCGGTATCCGTCTGCAGAAGGCAGTCCAGAACAAAGTATCTGCCGGCGTCATCCAAAGAGATGGAATTCTGCAGACGGTTGGTAAACGCCTGCAGATCGCTGCGCAGCGTCTCGCGGAAGGCGGCCAGAAACTCCTCCATGGAGGCGTAGTCCGCGCCGTGCAGCGCCTGCAGGAAAAGCTGCGGCACGGGGGCGAAATACTCCCGGCGGAAGGAGTGGTAGCTCAGGTCAAAGGTGCAGCAGGCAGAATAGGTGAGGTCACGGGCGATATCGGCGGGAACACCCTTGGCAAGCGCTGCGGCAAGCACGGACCCGTAGTTGTAAATATTCATTTTGTCGGTGATCACCGACAGCGTCCGGAACACGTTTTCGGCAAACGGTTCGTCGGCGTCCGGCTTCAGCAGAACAACGATCTGCGGCTGGGCCATATTGTTCAGCTCGGCGGCCTTCAGCACAACGGAGGAGAATGCATTGGGCTTTTCGCCGCCGATGTTGATGTACTGCTTGCTGGAATGGCACAGAACCGGTTTGCATTCGTGGTTGTGGGTGGTGCGGCCGCAGATCTCGTTGGTCTTGACCATAAAGCCTGCCAGCAGCTCGGTCAGCTCCTGCTCGGTGCGGCCTTCCGCCAGCGCCTTTTCGTAATAGGGCAGCATGTAATCGTCAAACCGGCCGAAGGCGTAATCGCGGGCGCCCACATAGCAGCTTGCGATCATGTGCATGAGCCAGATGGACTGCAGCGCGGAGTAAAAATCGTCTGCGGGCTCATAGGGGACGGTGCGCAGCGCGGCGGCCGCCCGTACAAGTCCTTTTTCCTCGGCGGCGCGGGCATAGCGTGCAGCGTAAGCGCGCACGGCCTCCACCACAAGCCGTGCATTGTGCGCAAAGGAGAGAGACTCCGCATCGCCCTTTGCGGCGGCGGTGGTCTGAATATCCGCAAGAATACCCTTCAGCCCCACGGCGAGCAGGCGCTTGTAGTCCGGGCTCATGTGGCCCAGCGTGTGCAGCAGCAAGTTGGGGGAGACGATCCCCTCCTCGCAGGGCGCTTCCACCACACGGCCGGCGAAGTAGTCGCAATCACATACCGGGGTGGATACCTCCGCCAGCAGTGCGGCAAGGATCCGCGCATACCTGTCCGGTGCGGTATAGCCCGCAAACTCACCCTCCAGCCGGTGCAGGATCCGGTCGCGTTCAATAAAGCAGGCTTTGTTGTCAGCTGCGAAAACAAGCTGCTTCAGTCTGTTCAGATCGCCCATCACAAACCTCCTGTGGCAAAAATCGGAATACGGCAGTTTTGCTGTGTCGGCGGCTTACAGTGTGCCGGGCAGGCTTTCCGGCAGGGTGACCGGCAGGCGGCCTTTGAATTCGCCGCTTTCCAGCACGTCCAGCAGCGAGGTGGCGGCCAGCCATGTGTACTCGTGGGCGATGACCACGGCGTCGGCGCGTTTGATGAGCGGCACATCGTAGGCGGCGCCCATCAGCAGCACCACCAGCGGGCGGCCGTCGGCCTCCAGTGCGCGCAGGATCTGCTGCTGGCTGGGGCGCAGGCGGGCATTGTACAGCGCAAGCACGGCCACATCGTAGCCGGCATCGGCAATGGCGTCGGCGGTGGCGGCGTCAAATTCGTTCATGGGGAAGATGTGGCTTTCGCCGCCGAAGCGCTGCACCGCCAGCTCGCTGACGCGGGTCGGGGCGCGCTCCTTGTCCTCAGCGCCGGTCACGGCGATGGACTCGGGTGCAAAGTACCGCACGCGGGCGCCGCTCTTCATGGCGGCAAGGCCGCCGTTGTCATACAGCAGCGTCATGCTCTCGCGGGACTGCTGCCGGTTGAAGGCAAGGACCTCCGCATCCTGCAGGATGGCTTTTGCTTTTTCCGCGTCGATCCCGGGCGGGGTCAGCACGCCGTATTTCTTCTTCATGGCGACGATGCGGTCGTAGGACTGACGGATGCGCTCCTCGGAGATGACGCCGCTGTCCACGGCTTCGTACAGGGCGTTGGCAGCCTGCGCGACTGACTCGTAGGTGTGGGAGAAGCACAGAATGTCGCAGCCGGCCTGCACGGCAAGCACCGCGCCGGGGCCGATGCCGTAGGTGCGCTGGATGGCCTGCATGGCCATGCAGTCGGTGATGGCGACGCCGGTAAAGCCCATTTCGCCGCGCAGAATGTCGGTCATGATCTTTTTGGAAAGGGTGGCGGGGTGTTCGGGGTCCACCTGCTCAAACAGCACGTGGCAGGTCATCAGCGCGTCCGAGCCGGCCGCAAAAGCCTCCTTGAAAGGCGCCCATTCGGTACGCCGCAGCTCCTCCAAAGAGGTGAAGTTGCGGGGCAGCTCCAGATGGGAGTCCGAGGCGGTGTTGCCGTGCCCGGGGAAGTGTTTGACCGCCGTCATCAGGCCGCCGTCCGTCATGCCGCGTACCATGGCCACGCCGTTTTGAATAACGGCTCCGGCGTTGTCGGCAAAGGCACGGGTGCCGATGATGGGGTTCATCGGCTGGATGTTGACGTCCAGCACCGGGCCGAAATTGCCCTGCAGGCCAAGGCTGCGCAGCGCGGCGGCGCAGTTTTTGCCGGTGCGGTAGGGGTCGGCGCAGGCGCTGGCGGTCATGGCCATGGCGCCGGGAAACAGCGCCGTGCCCACGCCCACGCGGCTGACCACACCGCCCTCCTGATCACAGGCGATAAAAGCGGCAAGGCCGTTCTTTTCGTATACGTATTGGTGCAGCTCCGCGGTCATGCTGCAGATCTGCTCGGTGGTGAGCAGATTGCGCGCAAACAGCGCAAAGTTGCCCACGGAGAAATCCTCCACCAGACGGCGGACCTGGTCATCCAGATGAGGAGATGGGAACCCGGCAATGATCATCTGGCCTATCATGTGCTTGATCGGGGCATTCATGGCAGCGTTCTCCTTTTTGTTATGATGTATTGTCAGGCTTCGGCGGAATCCCGTGCGGCAAGCTCGCGCAGGATCGACGGCAGATGTTTTTCCAGTTTGAACAGGTACAGCACGGCAAGCGTGGCTGTGATGCACAGCACCGGTCCCCAGATGTAGACGGTGCGGATCATGTCAAGCACGCTCTCCGGCTGGGTCTGGGCGGCGGAGTCGGCGGTGGAGCTGACATACCCCGCCCGGGACAGCAGGCCGGTGACAGCCGCGGTGGAAAAACCGCCGCCGATGCGGGTGATCACGGCGCAGCCGGAACAGATCAGCCCCTCCTGCCGGATGCCGGACTTCCAGTGGCCGTATTCCACCGCCTCGCCGATGAAGGCAAAAAATGCGGAGACAAAGGGAGCTACACCGGCGGTGCGCACAACGAGAGAGACGGCGGTCCAGAAGAACCGGTCGGGCCCGGCGAAAATCAGCAGCTGCCCCAGTACGGCCAGAACAAGGCCGACCATGGAGCTGCGGCGCTTGCCCCAGCGGCGGAAAAGCGTCGGACACAGCAGCATGGTGACCACCAGTACGGACATCTCGATGAGGAACAGGCCGCTGTAAAGGCCCTCGTCACCCAGAATGTACTTGCTGTAATAGGTCAGGCCGGTGCCGGTGATGTTGGAGTAGACGGAGTGCAGCATCTGAAAGGCGGCGCCCATCCAGAAGTACGGGTTGCCGACCAGCGCTTTGATCGCGGTGCCCAGCGGGATCTTTTGGGCAGCGGGCTGCTCGGCGGGGCTGTCCTCCTTACAGAAAAGGAAGCAGAAGATCAGCAGCAGCATGGCCGCGGCGGCCCAGATGGCGGAAGCCCACGCCCAGGCGGACTGACTGCCGCCCCAAAGCTGCACCAGCGGCAGCGTTCCGCACACTGCCAGCAGCCGCCCCACGCTGGCAAGGCTCATGCGGACCGTGCTGAGCATGTCGCGCTCCTGCGGGTCACGGGTCATGGTGTACAGCAGACCGCCGTAGGGAATGTTGATGGTGTTGTACAGCACGGCGGTGCACAGATTGTACACCACAAAAATATAGATAAGCTGTGCGGTCTGTTCGGCCATGGGTACGGTGAACAGCAGCACCAGCGATATGGCGTAGGGCACGGCGCTCCACAGGATCCACGGACGGAATTTGCCGTATCTGGAACGTGTTTTTTCTGCAAGCCAGCCCACCGCAAGCGAGACGGCGCCGTCCACAAAGCGGGCGATCAGCATCACCAGACCCACGGCGGCGGGGTCAAGGCCGATGTAGTCGGTGTAGAACAGGATGAGGATGGAGGACATCATGCCCAGCGCAATGTTGCAGGCGGCGTCGCCGCTGCCATAGGCAAGGCGGGCTACCCAGCGTCCCCGGGTGGATGTGTTCATGGAAGGTTCTCCTTTATACACGCACATAATATATCTTTATCATATACTCTTCCCGCGGCAAGTGCAACAGGTTTCGGGCTTTCTGCCGCAAAAAGATACCGGAAAAGCCTCTTGTTGCGCAGCGGCGGGCATGGTATACTTCTTTTGTACAATCCATCATATTGCGGGAGGAAATATCGTGAGAGAGATCACCGTGGAACAGCTGAACATCAACCCCATGACAGCCATTGCAAAGGAATGGATGCTGATCACCGCCGGTACGCAGGCGACCGGCTATAACACTATGACCGCCAGCTGGGGGCATCTGGGTTCCATCTGGGGGCATGGCGGCGGTCTGCCCACCGCTGCGGTGTATGTGCGCCCGCAGCGCTATACCAAGCAGTTCATGGACAGGGAGCCTCTGTACACCCTGTGCTTTTTCAAGGGCAAAAAGCAGGAGCTGGCCTATCTGGGCAGCCATTCCGGCCGGGACGGCGACAAGGTCGCTGCGGCAGGACTGACGCCTGCTTTTGGCGAAGGGTACACGTATTTTGAAGAGGCAAGCCTTGTGCTGGTGTGCCGCAAGCTGTACCGAGCGCCGCTGGTGGAGGAGGGCTTTGTGGACAAAAGCGTTCTGGAGGATTGCTACCCGCAGCGGGATCTCCATGACCTGTATATCGGCGAGGTCGTAAAGGTGCTGGCGGCGGACTGAGCGCCGCAAAACGAAAGGAAACCGGAAAAAAGAGCTGCGGCACAGAGGAAAACGCGCCGCCTGCCGAATATAACGAAAAAGCACACCCCGGAGAGGCTTTCTCCGGGGTGCGTTCGTTTGTGGCAGGATCATTCGTCTTCGCCTTTGTAGCAGAAGGTGAAACGGCCGCCGGGCGAGGCGTCGCCGTCGGTGTACAGGCTGAGGATGTTGCCGTCGGCAAGGTTGTTGTCGCACCATTTGAAATACAGGCGGAACTTTTTGGTGTCGGCGCCAAGCACCTTGCGGGGTACGGCAAGGACAAGGCGCTTGCCGTCCACACGCCAGCGGCACTGTGCGGCAACGCTCCATTTCCAGCCGCCGAGGCTGCGCTCGGCACAGGCTTTTTCGCCGGGGGCAAGCCGGTTGACCATAAACTGGAAGCCCTCCCAGTTGGGGCCGTCCTGCATGGTGCGGATCAGCAGCCGCATCCAGTTTTTGCCGTCGGCGGGGGAGACGGGCTGCTGGCACACCGCCTCAAAATACACGTTTTCGGCGTCGTGGCTGGCGCGGGAAAGGCAGATCGCGTTGCGGCCGGTGTCGCTTTGGTAATGGTAGTAGCCCACCGCGTCCCGGGGCGAAAGATCCTTTTTGTGGTCGGCAAAAGCGGTGCCTTTTTCGGCCCATTCCGCAGCGGAGGACGCTTCGGTCAGGTCGGTGGCGGCAGCCGGGGCCGGCTGCGGGTGCACGCCCTTAAAGCGGCGGATGTTGGCGCAAAGCTGGTAGTAATAGTGGTCCCTCAGTGCGCCTTTGGTGGGTTCAATGTCGCGGCTGTGCTCGTCGTCAAACTGGTCGCTCAGACCGTTGGGCACGCCGCAGCGCACCTTCTTGTGGCCGGAGATCCATTCGTTCCAGCCGGTGACAAAGACAAATTCGGGGTCAACGCGCAGCGCGCGCTCCCACTGCTCCTGAAAATTGGCGCCCCACAGCTTTGCGTCGGGACGGGGGTCAAATCCGTGGGAGGTGTAGCTGCGGCCGTAGATGCCGTAGCCGTTCATCACGTTGGGCAGCTTCTGCTCGGTGGCGTAGGCGTTTGTGTTCTGCGCCACGCCCACGGTGATCTGCTCCGGCGTGCCGTCGTCGTTGCGGTACACCTGCTGCGGGTACAGCGAAAGCCAACCCCACAGGTCGGGGCGCACCTGCCCGTCGTAATAGGAGGGCTGACAGGGGCGGAAGGTGAAGAAATCCAGGATCTCCCCGTCCAGCGGGTCGGCGGGGTCCAGCGCATCCGGAAAAGCCATCACCAGCGGCTTGCCCTTCCAGTGGAACCACACATCGCGGAACAGCCCTTTCTGATACACCTTCCGGTAGATCTCCCGCAGCTGAACTGCACAGCGGGCGGCGTTGTTGGGGTCCCCCATGTGCAGCGGCAGCAGAAAAGCCAGCCCCGGCACACAAATGCCGTCCGCCTTTGCGCGGCTGAGGGTGCGGCCTGCGGCCATGTAACCGGCCTCCCATGTGTCGGTGCCGTTGGTGTTGTCAAAAATAACGGCGTCCACACCGGCGTTTGCCAGCAGCTCGGCCTGACGGCGCAGCACCCACTCGTCGCTGGAAAAATAGTAGCCGTACACCGGTTCGTTCCAGTGGCCGGTGCCGATGCCGTTGCCGCTGCCCATGCCCTGCCACGCGGGGTGGTCGTACACGTTTTTTGCTTCGGGGCTTTCGTCCATCACCTTCTGCATGTTGACGGTGCCGCGCCCGCGGTTCGGGGTCTCCCACACGGTGTTCACGGCGTTTTCCGGTTCGTCGTACCGGTTGTGCCATGTCCAGAAAAAGATGCCGACAAACTTTTGACGCGGATCGCCCGCAAGGTCGTTTTCCGGCAGAAAACGGCCCAGACCGTCCACGGCGCTCCAGGTGTCGGGCATGGCGTGCAGCTGCTGTTCCATAGGTGCTCCTTAAAAATACGGCGGCCGTCCGGTGAGAGCGGCCGCCCGGATTGTAGAATGTTTTGGCGGGTGGTGCGGTTTACTCCACATCCACGGCCCAGATGCGGGCGTGGCCCTCGCCGCCGAACTCCAGCTCAAAGCCGATGGAGGGCATGGCGATGCCAAGCTCCAGCACGTACTTTTTGCGCTGGCCGTCGCCGGTCAGGCGGCCTGCGGCCTCCACGGTGACCCGCTCGTCCTCGCTGGGTATGCCGCGGTTGGGGCCGTTGCGGTATACGCCGCTGTATTTGTCGCGGCGCAGCTTGACGGGTACGTCGCCGTCAATGGCGGCGTCCAGCACCACGCGGGTCCTGCCTGCGGGAAGGTACTGCGGCGGAGCCATCAGCTTGCCGCCTGCGGCAAAGTCAAACTCCAGATAACCGGTTTTGGGCACGCCGGCGTCGGTGATGTTCTCGTACCAGAAGTGGTCGCGGGTGCCGTCAAATTTCCAGTGCAGATCGTCACCCACGGCAGCGGAAAGAGCGTTGGCCTGTGCGCGGATGTGCGTGACGTCGCCCACGATCAGCGTATAGTTGAAGGCGTACTGAATGTCGTGGTCAAGGATCTCGCGCTGGCTGGGCCCGATGTAGCCGCAGGGGGTGTCCTTGGGACCGCCCACGGCGCGCTGGGCGTGGCATCCGCTGGAGAAATTGGTGGTGCTGGGCATCCAGATGCCCAGACCGTAGTTGTCGCTGTCCACAAGGGCGCTCCAGTGCTCGGTGGCCCGGAAATTGCGGGTGGGCCAGCACTCGTCCTCCATGCCGTACATCTCGGTGACGGGCCCGCCGGTAAAGGGCTCCAGACCTACATAGGAGACCGCCTTCCACCACACGCCGTTGGTGTACACGGCGGGCAGCTCCTGTCCCAGAGCGGGGTAGCTGTTTTTGTCCTCGCGGGCGTTGTTGATCTGCGAAACGACGTGCACCTTGGTGCCGTCCAGCTTGTACCAGGTCTCAAAGGTGCAGTCGCCGGGCCAGTTGTTCAGCGCCCACTGCATGGGGATGCACTTGACGTAGATCTCGCCGTTTTCGCTGCGGCTTTCCAGAATTCTGGAGCGGTTGCCGAAGCAGTCGCCGCAGGAGATGGGGTTCCAGCCGGCGTGAGCCCAGTGCGTGCTGATTTCCACACCCTCGGGGCAGAAGTATTTGGGGTAACCGTAGAAGGACAGCTGGATCTGCCGGCCCCAGTCAAAGCTGTTGATCATGTTGGGCTTGCCGTGCTCGGCAAGGTAGGTGACGGCGCCGCCCAGCGCCAGATTGATGCCCAGCCTGATGTATTCGTTTTCGGCGTAAAGAATGTTTTCGTCATTCAGGGAGTTGTAATCGAACATATCGGTGTAATCTTTACCGGTCGGGGGTGTGACCTGTGCCATGAGTTTTTCCTCCTTGCTGTTCTTGTGCACGAAAAGCCGTGCATGACACCATCATATTAACAAAGTACATAATAAAAAACAAGCGGAGATGTGCCGAATTTCAAAGCGAAAATATGTAAAAATCGCCCGCCCGCGGATGGCGGACGGGCGTGGAGAATACGGGAATGTGCGCGGTGCACAGAGACTGCGCCGCAGATACCCTCAGAAGCGGGCGGTCTCCTCGGCGGCGATCTCGGCCCAGCGCCACAGGCGGACGGGGTCATTGCGCACGGTGCTGACGTCTTTCAGGATCATTTCCAGCGAAAGACCGTTTGCTCTGGCGGCCGCCATGGTGCGGCGCAGGTCGTCGCGCACGGCCTGCTCGTCAAAGCTGTCGGTGGCCAGCAGCGCGGGGGTGGGCTTGTTGGACATGACGTACTTTTTCGGCAGCCCGGCGGCAAAGCGCTCGCGGTCGCTCCACGGGCTGCAGGAGACCTTGCGGACGTTGGGCAGCTTGTCGATCAGCTCCAGCCGGTCGGAGAGCTGCTCGCAGCAGCCGTAGTAGATGGCGCCGAATTTCGGGAAGATCTTCTGCATGTAGGGGACCTCGAACTCGGCGGTGATCTCCGGCGAAACGGAGGAGAACAGCTGCGCCAGACCAAACGCCCACACCTTGTCCGAGGTGATGAAGCCGTCTTCGCCGCTGGGCAGCTCGTCGCAGAAGGTGTGGCTGCAGTGGCACAGAGTGGAGACGGTGTCGAATGCGCCGAGGGCGTTGTACCGGTCAATGAGCTCCAGCATGCAGTCCGTCAGCTTGCCGATGATGGCGTGCATGAACTCCGGACGGTCCAGCAGGTCGATGTAGCAGTTGGTGACGCCGCGCGCAAAGGAGATGCTGTCCCACAGGCCGAGATGCAGCGTGACGCCGGCCATTTTAAAGGGCGCGATGCCATCAAACAGCACGGCGGCCTCTTCGCGCAGTGCCTCCTCCTCTTTCGGATCCCATTTGATATTCGGTGTGTGGATCTTTTCCAGATCATCTTCGGTAGAAAGAATGTCGTGGAACATGTGCGCCATGACGCCGTCGGAGGGTCCCAGCGTCTCTTCCACCGCGTCGATGCCGTAGCCGTCGTGGCTGATGGGCCGCGGCAGCACGATGTACGGCGGCAGCACCATGTCAACGGGCAGGTGCTGCCATTTGTAAATGGTCATGCGAAGGTCGCTTTCCACGCGGCGCCAGTAGGGGTCCTGTACGGTACAGGTCAGAAACGGGTCGGCGGCAGACAGTTCGTTCCACGGCAGCTGGTCGATCAGCACCATGGGCTTTTGCATCTGCGTGCGGTTCAGCGCGTACCACAGGCTGCGGGTCTCGGCCTGTTTGGGCAGGGCGGCGTACTCCATGTATTTCTGCGCCAGCGCGCGCAGGGTCTCGGTATCTTTTTTGTTCAGCATGGTCGGGTGTCCTCCACGGTTTTGTTATACCTAAAGCATATCACACAAATATCGCTGCCAAAACCGCAAAATTCGGCATAGATAGCGCAAAAATTGATATTTGCCGTTGCGGCAGAGCCGTGACAAGGATATAATGGAAGCGAAAAGGCAAAAAAGGAAAGGTGGACGATGAAATGCGGCTGCTGGAAAAAGGCATAGGCGTGCAGCAGGAGGACTGGAAGGTGGACCAGCCGCGGGCGGCGGGCTACTGCCGGATGTATTACATGCTGGGCGGCAGGGCGGCGTACACGGACGACACCCAAAGCACACCGCTGCGGAAGGGGTGCCTGTACCTGTTTCCCGCGCAGAGGCCTTACTGCATCCGGCACGATCCGGCCGCACCCATCCACTGTATGTGGATGCACATCGACCTGTACCCCAGCGATGTCAGCCGGCTGGTGGTATTTGACCCCGCGCTGCCCGGAAACGAAACGCTGCGGGGACTGCTGACCGCGCTGGAAAGCGAAAGCCTCTCGGACGGCGGCGAAGAGCTGTACCTGTGTCTGGCGCAGGCACTGACTCTGTATCTGCGCAGGCATCCTGACATCAAAAACATCGACGGTATGGCGGCGGAAGTGCTCAGCTGCATCCGCGATGAATTGTTTTCTCCGTCGCTGGGGGTGGAACAGCTCAGCCGGCGGTTCGGCTATTCCGTATCGCATTTTATCCGGGTGTTCCGGACGTGGTTCGGCATGACGCCGCATCACTACATCACGGTGCTGCGCATGTCCGCCGCGGCCAGACATCTGACAGACGGCGTACCTGTGCAGGAGACCGCCGCCCTCTGCGGATATACGGACGCAAAAAGCTTTGCCCGTGCGTTTAAAAAAATCTACGGCGTGCCGCCGTCGGCGTATGTGCGCTTTTACCGGCCGCGTGCCTGAACACTGTACGGCCGGCTTCGGACGGCACAGCGGAGCGGGTTTCTGTATTGCTGGATATTGCACTGCAGCAGGATCTTCCGTATAATAAAGGTGCATTATATTTACCTGTGGAAATCGTCTGCCGGGAGCCGCCGTGCAGGCCGCGCGGAAAAAGAGGAGGAAACAGTATGCTGGACAAAGAGCTGCAGAAGAAGCTGATCGACGAAGGGCGCCGTTTTACAAGGGGATATCTTGCAGACGATCCGTATGAAGAGGATTTTGAATCCGATCAGGAGCTCAGACTGCCGCAGCCGCCGCTGTGCAAGGCGGCCGTGCGCCCCGCGGAAGAATGGATCCGCCTGCCCATGGACTTTGAAAACCTGCCCATGGAAAAACCGGACCTGCTGACCGCCATCCGCGACCGGCGCTCCTCCCGCGTGTACACGCAGGAGGATATGTCCCTCGATCAGCTGGCCTTTTTGCTGTGGGCAACGCAGGGCATCAAGGGCATCCGCGGCAAGGCCTACGCCACGCTGCGCACCGTGCCCTGCGGCGGCGCCCGGCACGAGTTCGAGACCTATCTGCTGGTAAGCAGGGTCACCGGTCTTGCTCCCGGCGTATACCACTATCTGCCCATGGAGCACGCACTGGAATTTCTGGGCGCGGTGGAGGATATGGACGCCGCCGTCAGCGACGCCATGAGCGGCCAGAGCTGGTGCGCCAAAGCCAATGTGGTTTTCCTGTGGAGCATGGTGCCCTACCGTGCCGAATGGCGCTACGGCATCTACGCCCACCGCATTGCGCTGGTGGATGTGGGCCACGTGGGGCAGAACCTGTATCTGGCCTGCAGCGGTCTGGGGCTGGGCACCTGCGGCATCGGCGCATTTGACGACGCGGTGTGCACAAAGCTGCTGGGCCTGGACGGCGGGGAGGAGTATGTGGTCTATTCTGCGCCGGTGGGCACCATCCGCGAAAAGGACAAGGCTGCCGAACAGGCGTTTTACAAATTTGTGGAGGACGAGGGGCTGTGAGCAAAGAGCATGCCAATGCAAACCGGCGTGCAGAGCCGGAATCTCTTGATGCACTTTTTCGGCGTTTGTATTGGAAGACTGCATCCGGCTGACGCTGTCGGCAAAAGAAAAATGCCGTTTTCCGGAAGGGGAGTTCCGGATCGACAGCGTATGTGACAACAGGCTTTACCGGAACGGTGAATGTGTCCGGGACGGCGGATATGCCGGTTTCTCTCTGCATGTTCCGAAAGAACGCCGGTATTGTGAGGTGTGGGCGGTGTCGGAATCCGTCTACGGACGGGAGACCTTTTTGAGTGAGGACAGGACGCTTGCCTGCGGCGACAGGGTCTGTATGAAGCTCAGGGGCGGAAAATGGGTTTTTCGGGTGCTTGAGGTTACGGACCGGCTGTGCTCGGAGCTTCCGGCACCGGTGTCATGGTACAGAAGAGTGCACCGGCTGAGCGAAGACCGCTCAACCGGTTGTCTCCCAGACATGTTCTGACCCTAATGTGTAACACATCACTGACAAACCTGCATGAAGAAATACGGCAGCTTACGAAGCCGCTTTTTCCGGCCGTCTGACGGCAATATCATTATTCTGCGCAGCCATGACAGAAAAAGCGGCAGTTTGGCAAAACTGCTTGTCTGCACCGGCGGCTGATACAATAACATTGAAACGGTGCGTGGCACTGCCGCATTGCAGAACACCATGCAGGAAAGTGAGGACGAATATGAAAATTGTTGTGATTGGCGGAAGCGGACACGCTGTTTCATTTTTACCCGAGCAGCATCTGCCTGACCGCGATTTTGCGGCCATAGCGCCGGGAAGCGCCGGAGAACCGGTGGACGGCATTCTTGCAACGCTGACGCAGGCCGGTTATGTCCCCCTGGTATACACCGATTACCGGGAAATGCTGCGCGCGGAAAAGCCGGACGTGGTGATGGTAGACCGTTATTACAGCAAGCAGGCCGGCGTTGTTCTGGACGCATTGGCCGCCGGATGCCATGTGCTGCCGGACACAGGCGGCGCGGATGATCGGACAAGCTCCCGCGGCCGGTCCTTTACAGAGAAAGAATTCGACACCTATGTGGAGCTCGCATCCGCGACCGACAACCTGGAGGACAACCTGCGTCGTGCCGGGCTCCTTGGCTTCGGCGGCAAAGATATCAGAATCGCTCCGGGCGCGATCGTCCGCATGCCTGCGGAACAACTTGGCTGCGATGTTTTTATCGGACTGTACAGCTACATCAACGGAAACGTGACCATTGAGGACCACGTTCTGATCGGTCCCCGCTGCTCTTTAACAGCGGGTCATCACAAGTTCGACCCGGCCACCGGCTGTTTTTCCGCCCGGACGGAAGACGACTACGACAATTCCATCCGCATCGGCTGCGGCTCATGGCTGGCAAGCAATGTGACGGTTACCGCCGGCGTAAAGATCGGACGCGCCAATCTGATTTGCGCCGGCGCCGTAGTTACACATGATACACCGGACTATGCAATTATGGCCGGACTTCCGGCAATGCAGATCGGGCGGATCGATCCCCTGACGGGGGAATACCTCTGGTTTAAGAAGAAAGGAGATCGGGATGGCTGAAAACAAAAAGATGCGTTTGAACTTTCCGGCAGAACGCACACGCGGCGAACAGATCTTTCCCGGCCCCGCAGACGGTTCGGCTGTGTCGGAGAATCCACCGGTCCTTGTATGGCTGCCGCCCGTATCGGAGGATGGGGACGTTTCCGGCGCGGATCTCCTGTACCGTTGTTCGGTTATGGACCTGCAGGGAAACGAAGTGTTTTCCCGCACCACCCGGTCGACCGTTGTGTGTATAAGCGAGCCTCTCGAACCCGGTGAATACATCTGGGATGTCTCCGCGCCGGAATACGGTATAGCGCGCGGGCAACAGCGTTTTCTGGTTCCGGAAGACGCCGTTTCCTGGCAGCGGCCTTCTGCAGAAGCAGTGCTGTGCGGTTTGCCGCAGGAACGTCCGCGCCATTTGTTTACCGTAAAGGAAATTCCCGGGATCCTGGAAACGCACAAAGAGGAGATCGCAATACTCAAGCGCAATATCGGGCAGGCCTATCTGGACGGCCTGCCGGAGCGTCCGATGTTTCACGTGGACGAAGACGCGCTTCCCTACCGGGAGTATTTTGGACGTTTCCGCGATTTCTGTGACCGGAATCTGGTCGCCTGCTCTTTGGGGTACGCACTGCTGAAAGACGAGAAGGCAGGCGCTTTTGCCAAAAGGCTGTTTTTACATCTGTGCGACTGGAACCCGGAGGGCCCGTGCGCACTGTATCCGGGACTGTGGGGCGACGAAATAGGACTGAGCTGTGCACGGTGTTTTCCGGCTGTGTTCGACATGCTGTACCCGCTGCTTTCCGAAAAGGAACGCCGCTATGCCGGTGCGGTGGTTGCCGTATACGCCCGGCAGTGCGAGAACCGGATCGACGCCAAGAACTATGAACTGAATCCGGGTGAGTCCCACGTCGGACGTCTGCCGGCGTATATGGGCGAGGCCGCACTGGTGCTTTGGGGCTGCGGCATATGTTCCGAAACCGTCCTGAGAAGATGGCTGGATAAAGCACTTGACATTTACAACGGCGTCTTCCCGTATTACGGCGGTGCAGACGGAAGCTGGGCCGAAGGAACATTCTATTCCACCAGCTACACAAAATGGTATCTGCCGTTCTTTTCGGCGGTCTGCCGTTATTCCGGCTGCACGTTTCTCGAACGGCCCTTTTTTCGGAATTACGCCCGGTTTCTCCTGCACTTTGCACTTCCGGATCACGAGCTTCATCCTTTTGGCGACGGTTACTGGTGTACGCCGGACTCCGCAGAATGGCCGGGCTTTTTTGCCCAGAATCCATTCCGGCTCTACGCCGGCTTATCGGGACTGCCGGAGGCAATGGAAATGGAACGGAAACTGGCGGTGCCGGACCTCTTCTATCTGCATTTGCTGGATATCTTTCTTCCTCAAATGCCGGTCGGAGCCCAAAAAGCCGACGCCGTAACGGATGCGGACGCTTTTCATGATGCAGGCTTTGTAAGCCTGCACAGCGATCATACCTCGCCTGAGGACGACCTGCATTTGATGGCCCGTGCCAGCAAGTTTGGCCCCGGAAGCCATCGGCAGCCGGATAACGGCAGTTTTTCTCTGTTTTCGGGCGGCACGGCACTGTTGTGCCCTTCCGGCTATTTCGGCAGAGAATGCGCTTCGATTCATCACATGCAATGGTACAACACCACAAAAGCGCACAATGCAATTCTGGTGGACGGCATCGGACAGAGCTATTCGAATTTCCGCCACACCGGAAAGATCCTGTCGTGCGGCTCAGACGAAAACGGCACAAGACAAGCCGTTCTGGATCTGACCGCTTCCTACCCCATGCTGAGAGAATGGCTGCGGACCTTGAAGATCGTGGACAAACACACGGCGGTCATTGAGGACAGGATCACTGCCGAAGACGCAGTGACCGTCACATATGCGCTCCACACCCTGTCTCTTCCGGAACCGTCCGGCGAAGGCTTTTCGGCGACACGCAACGGGAAGCGTATGGAAGTGCTCCCCGAACCGGGGCAGTTTGTATCACGCGTCATTTCGGACACCTATGACGTGGATCTGAACACCGGTGTTCCAAAAGCGTATCATGTGACAATGCCGCAGCAGTACCACGTGTATTTTGAAACCGAAAAAAAGAGCGTTCATCATCTGCGGGTCGTGATCAAAGTGAACTGACCGGCAAATAGGCTTCGCATCCCGGAAGCGTTTTGCGCACAGACGCTGCAATTTGGCTGCGGCCGCCATGCGTTTCATGAAAACACCCGTCCGTGCGTCTGTCAGGGAAAAGCAGATACCAAGAAACACCATGGCTCCGGAGGCCCGGTTCGGTCTTGTACTGGACCGGGCCTTTACAGCCAAGA
>CAZYRD010000005.1:0-33556 GCA_964649475.1 uncultured Faecalibacterium sp. | reverse complement strand
GGTGACCCTGTACGAAAAGAGCGGCGAGCTGGGCGGCGTGTTCATCGCCGCGGCGGCGCCCTCCTACAAGGAGAAAGACCGTGCGCTGATCGCATGGTACAACCGCGAGATCCGCAAATATCCCATCGGGATCAAGCTGAACACCGAGGTGAAGGACGTCGGCGCGCTGGGCGCGGACGAGGTCATCGTCGCCACAGGTGCCGTTGCCAACCGTCTGCCGGTTCCCGGTGCTGCCGAACACGGCATCGAGGCCATCGATTTCCTGCTGGGCAAAAAGCCCGTGGGCGAAAACGTGGTCATCGTGGGCGGAGGTCTGACAGGCTGCGAGATCGCTTACGAGCTGTATCTGCAGGGCAAAAAGCCTGCCGTCATCGAAATGAAGAACGATCTCATCGTTTCGGACAAGATCTGCCTTGCAAACACCAGCTTCCTGCGGGATTTCTTTGCTGCAAACAAGGTGCCCGTCCATCTGGAGACCCGCACCACCGAGATCCGTGCCGACGGCGTCACCGCTGTGGACAGGGCGGGCAATACCGTCACCATCCCCGCGGACAGCGTCATCCTTTCCGTTGGCTACAAGCCCGCGCCCGTTGTGCCCAAGGGCCGCCATGTGCATGTCGTCGGCGATGCCAGCAAGGTGGGCAGCCTGCGCACCGTCATCTGGCAGGCGTGGGATGTCGCCATGAAGCTGTGATGCGATGCGGGCATAGAACTGGTCGTTATGGATGACGGCTGGTTCGGCCAGCTGTACCGCACCGGCGGCAGGCTGACGGGTGCAGCGTGCGCGGCGGCACTGCCGGACGGCGGCAACCTTGCCGAATGGTGTGTCGTCTCGCCGGTGCACATCAAAAAGGCCACCCTGCTGCACAGCACGGTGGCGCATTTCATCAAAATGGACGGCGAGACCGAGGACTGCATCGTGCCCGGTGCGCTGCTCAATTACGCGGGCGTTGCACTGGCGCAGGGCTTTGCCGGTACCGGCTGCGGCGCAAACACCCGTCTGTATCAGGATTTTGACGCCCGGATGTATTTTATTGAAAAAGAGTAAAAAACTGCGGTGCACAGATGTTTGACAGCGCCGCTGAGACCAAAAGAAAACGACAGAATTCAAGAAAGGATGACCCTTATGAGAAAGAATTTCGGAGCAAAGCCCGTCCTGTATCCCCAACCGGTGTTTATCATCGCCGCATACGATGAAACCGGCGTCCCATGCGCCATGAACGCCGCATGGGGCGGCATCAGCGAAGCGGACGAGCTTTCCGTGTGCCTTTCACCGGAGCACAAAACCGTCAAAAACATTCTGGCGCGCGGCGCCTTCACGGTCAGCATGGCCACGGCGCAGACCGTCGTTGCCTGCGACTATGTGGGCGTGGTCTCCGGCAACGATGTACCGGACAAGTTTGCCCGTGCCGGTTTCCATGCGGTAGAAAGCGGGTTTGTGGATGCACCGCTGATCGAAGAGCTTCCCATGGCGGTGGAATGCCGCCTGAAAAGCTACGACCCCGAAAGCTGCCGCATGGTGGGCGAGATCGTCAACGTCAGTGCGGACGAAAGCGTCCTTGATGAAAACGGAAAGGTAGATCCCGCAAAGCTGCGGCCCATCACCTTTGACCCTATGAACAACGCCTATCTGGAGCTGGGTGCAAAGGCCGGCAATGCCTTCCGTGACGGCCTTGCGCTGAAATAAGAGCGCAGAGGTCGATTCAAAAGGTCGCCAAGACGGATTTCTGTAAAAAATCATACACGAAAAAGCGCTCCCTTCGGCAGAGTCGTCCGCCGCGGGGAGCGTGTTTTTCAGCACAAGGGTTTCAATGGTATCGTACACGGTGATGCGATCCCGTCCGGCGGGTTCGGCATTGGTCAGCAGAAAGGCGCTGGTGCCGCCGGCCTGAAAAAAGCCGCATTCCTTGTTCAGACATTCGATGGTGGTATTGGAATGCAGCCGCAGGGTGGAGACGCGTGCGGCGCCGTCCATGACAAGGTGTACGCCGTGGCCTTCGCCGGCCGGATCGTCACCGCCGCCGGTATGCACGCTGCTGTTTGGTTTGGCCACGGTGCTTGCCGGAACTTTCGTCACTTCCACAGTCGTTTCCTCCTTGCAAGGAGACGGAACGCCCGCCTGTTTTTGCTTTCAGTTCAGCAACTGCCTCCGGTGCTGTCGATCTGTTTTTTCACAAATTCGCTGGGTGTCATGTTCTCCATCTGACGGAACAGATAGGAAAAATAACTGCTGGAGGAAAAATCCAGTGCAAAGGCGGTCTCGGTGATGCCCATGCCGGTGCGCAGAAGCGCTTTGGCTTTTTCGATCTTCTGCAGGTTGATGTACTCCCGCGGGGTGATGCCAGTCTCGCGGCGGAACTTCTGTTTGAAGCCGGAGAGCGAAAGTCCGGCGAGCTCTGCCAGGGTCTCCAGTTCCAGATGGGTGCAGATGTTTTCCTCGATGTAGGCGATGGTCTGCTGGATGGCGGGGCTGCAGCTGCCGGTGGGGGTGGTGCACTCGATGAGATGCGTCACAAACCGCAGAAACCTGGCCCAGCCGCTCAGCTGACGGGTCAGATCGGCGCTGGCCAGCTCGTAAAAAGCGGCCTGCAGGTCGCTGTACATGTTTTCTTTCAGCACGATGATGGAATTACACATCTGGTGCAGCCGCCGGCGTGCCAGCAGCTGCATCTGACGGGTGACGCCCAGATGCTCGGAAAATTCGTCGATGTACAGCCGGAACCACAGCGTTTCGTGACGGCCGAACTGGCTTGGCCCGCTGGAATGCGGCGTGTCTGCCGCCACCGCCAGCACCTGGTTGCCGCGGATGACGAACTCTTCGTCACCGATGTAATATTTCTGCGTACCGTTGGAAAGATAGACGAATTCTGCGGCGTGGTGGATGTGCGGCTGCAGCACGGAGCGGTGTCCGCGGTTATGGCCGAACATCTCCAGTCCCGGGATGGTCAGGATCTCGTCCGTGATGATCTTTATGTCGTCCGTCCAGCCGGCAACGTCCACAAGGTATTCCATTTGCAGCCTCCTGCACTTTCAAAATCGTACACTAAATATATTTTAATGCAATACTTTTTTGAAACTATTATGATGGTAACATAAGATGAGAGGCTTGTAAAGGAGGTTTTTATTATGACTTCAAAGGAACTGATGCTCAGCACGCTGGAATTCCGCAACACCACCGGCCGTGCGCCGCGCCAGCTGTGGCACCTGCCGTGGGCGCAGATCTACGAAAAAGAGGGCTTCGACAGGATATGCGCGGATTTCCACTGGGACATGCAGGGCGTGGAGACCGTCTATAAGGAAAAGCCTGCCGCGGAAAGAGGCGATCCGTACGAAAACGGTGACGCCTATGACGCCTGGGGCTGTCATTTTACCAACATCCAGCGCGGCGTGCACGGCGAGGTGAAGAACCCGCTGGTCACCGATGACGACTGGAACGACACCTCCCGCGTACATATCCCGGAGGAGTGGCTCTCCTTTGATGCGGAACAGGTCAACGCGGCCTGCGCCGGCAGCACGGATTTCATCGTCGGCGGCTGCTGTCCGCGTCCGTTTGAGCAGCTGCAGTTCATCCGCGGCACCGAAAATCTGTACATGGATCTGCTCGAGCAGCCCAAAGGCTTTCTGGAATTTGTGGAGAAAATGCACGATTTCTACTGCCGTCTGATGAAAAAATGGGCGCAGACGGATGTGGATGCGCTGAGCTTTATGGACGACTGGGGCGCGCAGCGCAGCCTGCTCATCAACCCGAAGCTGTGGCGTGAGTTCTTCAAGCCCATGTACCGTGATTACATCGACATCGCCCATGCTGCCGGCAAAAAGGTGGGCATGCATTCCGACGGCTATACGCTGGATATCATCCCCGATCTCATCGATCTGGGGCTGGATTATTTCAATACCCAGATCTTCTGCATCGGCATTGACAAGCTGGCGCAGTTCAAGGGTAAAATTACCTTCCACGGCGAGATCTGCCGCCAGAACCTGCTGCCCAACGGCTCCGTGCAGGATATCCGCAATGCCGTCAAAGAGGTGTACGATACTCTGTGGGACAACGGCGGCTGCATTGCCCAGTGCGAGTTCGGCCCCGGCTCCAAACCGGAGAATGTCTACGCCGTGTTCCAGACCTGGGACGAGCTGACCGGCGGGCGCTGATTCCGCCGCAGGCGAAAAGGAGAAAGCCGATGACGGAACGCGAACGGGTGCTGAGCCTGCTGAACGGGCAGACGCCGGATCAGGTGCCGTGGTTCGGCGATCCTGCGTATAGGGTGCCTTATGCGCATGACAAAAGGGTCGTAGCCGACACCTGTAAAGGTGACGGGCTGTTTCAGCTGCACCGCGATCTCGGCGTGGGCTTTTATCTGCAGGGGTATGAGCCTTTCCGGGCTGAAACAGAGAACGTTGACGTCCGGACCGAAACAGACGGCAGCCGGATCACTACCCGCTGGCATACACCGGTGGGCGGTCTGGAGGAAACGGTGATCAGCCTGCCGGAATCCTATACCGCCGCCACGGTTGAACACCGGATCAAAACCATCGGGGATCTGGAGACCTTCACCTACATTCAGGAGCATACGGCTTTCAAACCGGACTATGCGGAAGCGGCCCGCCGTTACGGGCTGATCGGCGACAGCGGCTGTGTTCTTTGCTGTCTGCCCAAAAATCCGTACATGGATCTGCCGGCGCTGAAAGCCGGTGTGATGACCGCGGTCGGGCTGATGATGGACGAAGAGGAACGCTTCAACGAATGTCTGGAGCGTCTGGAGATCTGCGCCGACCGCGCGGCACAGATCGCTCTGGATTCCCCGGCAGAATTTCTGATGATCCCCGAGAACATCTCCTCCGAGGTGGTGGGCAAAGGCCCTTACCATGCGTATATGGAACGCTACCAGCAAAAATGGTTCAAGCGCATCAAAGCGGCGGGAAAAGTCTCCTTTGTTCATATGGACGGCACGATGCGCGGTCTGCTGCGGGAGGTCTCGGAAGCGGGCTGCCGGGTGATGGAGGCTCTGACTCCCGCACCGACGGGTGATATTGAGATCGAAGATATGCACAACTGGGTGACGGAGGATACGATCATCCGGGGGCGGCATTCCCGGCGCTTATTTTACCGACAGTGTTTCCGATGCGGATTTTGATGATTATGTCCGGCGTGTGCCGGAAACATGGAGATCGAAGCCGCAGTATGTGCTGGGCGTTGCCGACGAGGTGCCTCCCTACAGCCGTCCGGAGCGCATTGCGCGCGTGCGGACGCTGGTCGAACGTTACGGCAAATATTGATCGTGTTGTATACCGGTTGCACCCGCAGGGCTTTTGTGCTATAATAACAGATATCAAAAAAGGATGGGAGTTTTCTGTTATGAATACAAGCCGGCTTTTCCTTATTCTGGCCGCGGTGTGTTCCGTTGCAGCCATTGCGGGCGGTATCTATGTGTTTCAGGGGCAGGGAACGGTGCACCCGGCGTTTTCCGGCGTGCCGTCCATGCTGACCATGGCCTGCCTGATGATCCACGTCGCCACAAAACCAAAGCGCTGAAAAAACAAAAGCATCGCCCTGCACGGCAGCTGCCGTGCGGGGCGATTTTCTGTGTGCGGGAGGTTGAAAGAAAGGGAATGATATTGTATAATAATTTCAATTGTCAGTGAAAAAACAAGGAAATACGAATCAGGGTATTCGGAGAAAAATCATGGAAGCAATACGGGATAAACGGTCAGCCGGTGCACAGCCGGAGCTTGGCTCCCGCGATGAGAAGAAGGCGTTTTATAAAAAGACGGCGGCAATCACCGCGCCCATAGCCCTGCAGAATTTTATGGACGCCGCCGTCGGCTCGGCGGACGTCATCATGCTGTCCTTTGTCAGTCAGGCGGCGCTGGCCGCCTCATCGCTGGCGGGGCAGGTGATGTTTGTGCTGCAGATGCTGCTGTTCGGCATCTCCTCCGGCGCGTCGGTGTTGGCGGCACAGTACTGGGGCAAGGGCGACCACCGTGCGGTGGAGCGTGTTATGGGGCTTTCGCTGCGGGTGACGCTGCTCATCAGCACGGCGTTTTCGCTGGCGGCGCTGTGCGTGCCGCAGCTCATCATGCGCATCTTTACCAACGACGCCGCCCTCATCACCGAAGGCGTCAAATACCTGCGCGTCCTCAGCCCGGCGTATGTGTGCGGCGGCTTTGCCACCGTGTATCTCAGCGTTATGCGCAGCGTGGAGCGTGTAAAAATGAGCGCTGCCGTCCACTGCAGCGCGGTGCTGATGAACGTTGTCCTCAACGCCTGTTTCATCTTTGGCTGGGGGCCTTTCCCGATGCTTGGTACGGCGGGTGTGGCGCTGGCCACCTCCATCACACGTATTGTGGAGGTTCTGATCTGCCTTATTGACAACAGTTTTTGCCGCATTATCCGTCTGCGCATCAAGGATCTGATCGCCCGCGGCGGTCAGCTGATGAAGGATTTTGTCCGTTTTGCCGTGCCTGCCGCTGCCAATGATATCATCTGGGGTCTGGCCTTCAGCGTGTACTCCATTATTCTGGGACATCTTTCCAGCGATATCGTGGCCGCAAACTCGGTGGCCGGTGTGGTGCGCAATCTGGGCACCGTGGTCTGCTTTGGTGCGTCCTCCAGCGCGGCCATCATTCTCGGCAAAGCCATGGGCGACAACCGCCTGCAGGAGGGCCGCGTGTGGGCCTCTCGTTTTGCAAAGCTCAGCGTGTGGACGGCGGTCGCCGGCGGTGTGGTCATTCTGCTGTGCCGTCCGCTGGTGCTGCAGTTCATGCACATGTATGTCACCGTCACCGATGCGGTGCGTACCGAACTGTCCATCATGCTGCTCATCAACTCGTACTACATCATCGGCCAGTCCGTCAACACCATGCTCATCTGCGGTATTTTCCGCGCCGGCGGCGATGTGAATTTCGGCCTGAAATGCGATATGATCGCCATGTGGATCTATGCGGTGCCGGTGGGGCTGCTGTGCGCTTTCGTGTTCAAACTTCCCGAGATGTGGGTCTATTTCATCCTCTGTCTGGACGAATTTGTCAAAATGCCTGTGGTTATCCGCCATTATAAAAAGCGCGGATGGATCCGGAACATCACCCGGGAGGATATCTGACGGAAGGGGAGACGTCATCCGTGAAGATCTTTCTTTGTGAATACATCCATCCCGACGCCCGCACCATGCTGGAAGCCCGTGCCGAGATCATCGATGACTGGGCGCGCATCGGCGAGGCGGATGGGATACTCAACCGAAATTTAAATATTGATGAGGCCGTGCTGGAGCGCTGTCCCAACCTGAAAGTTATCGGTATTCACGGTACCGGTACGGACGGCGTTGCGCTGGAAGCTGCCCGCCGCCGGGGCGTGGCGGTGGTCAATACGCCGCACCGGAATGCGGATTCCGTGGCGGAGCTGATCGTTCTTCTGGCGCTGGAGCTGTCGCGCAAGGCATACCTTGCCGACCGCGCTCTGCAGGCGGGAGAGCCGTATCCTGCCGGAGCAGAAGCCCTGCGCGGTATGGAGCTGCGCGGCAAAACGCTGGGGCTTGTGGGCTGCGGCGATATTGCGCTTCGCGCGGCGGATATTCTGCGCAAAGGCTTCGGCATGCGCGTCATCGGCTGGTCGCGCTCGCTGACACCGCAGCGTGCGGCGGAATCGGATGTGGAATTCTGCGGCAGCATGGAGGCAGTCTTTGCAAATGCCGACGTCATCAATGTGGGTCTGGCGTTGAATGAGGAGACCGCCGGTATCGTTGACGCCCGTGTGCTTGCTTCGGCAAAGCCGGGGGCGCTGCTCATCAACACCGCCCGCGGTGCGCTGGTGGATGAGACCGCGCTGTACGACGCCCTGCGTGACGGCCCTCTTGCCGCGGCGGCCTGCGATGTGTTGGTGCAGGAACCGCCCACGCGGGAAAATCCGCTGGTGACTCTGCCGAATTTCCTTGCCACGCCGCATATCGGCGCCAACACAAAAGAGGCCCTGCGCCGGGTCGGCTGCATGACGGCACGGCAGATGCTGGAGGTGCTGGACGGAAAAACGCCGGAGAACCTCTGCGTTTGACGCGGCGACGCGGACGGGCAAAAATAAGAAAACCGCCTTTGACACAGCGGAAAGCCGTGCCGAAGGCGGTTTTTTGTGCTTCTTTCCGTGCCCGGTGCGGCGTGCGTGAGGCGGTAAAAAGAACGGGAAAAGCGCGTGCCGTTAAAAACCGATGAGGTTCTCCACGGTGCCGCAGCCGTTGAACTTTGCCAGCCGCTGCACGCAGCGCTCCACGGCGGCGTGCAGGGCCTTTGACTGCCGGACGCCGTCCTCGTACCAGACGTTTTTCAGCGTCAGCACGCCGGTTTTGGCGTCGGCGGCGGCTTCCAGACGGCCGACAAAGGCGTCGCCGTACACCAGCGGCAGCACGTAATAGCCGTACTGCCGTTTTTCGGCAGGGGTGTAGATCTCCCACATGTAGTGGAAGCCGAACAGCGCCCGGATCAGCTTCCGGTCCCACAGCAGGCAGTCCAGCGGGGCAAGCGCTTCGCACCGCAGTGTAAATTTCTCGGTGTGCAGCACCTCTTCCAGCAGCGGCAGATCCTCGCTGCGCAAATAAAGCGTCGGGCGGATGCCCTCCACCTGTACCGCGGCGATGCGGCCTTCGGCTTCCAGCTGGCGGAAGGCCTCGTGCCGGGCGTCGTTGGTCAGGTCCTGAATGTGCAGCCATGCGTCTGAGGGTCTGTCCCACAGCAGACCAACGGCACCGATGCGCCGCAGTACCCGCCACTTCAGCCGGTCAAAATCATCGGCAAAAGGGGAGGGCGCGGCAAGAAGCTCCGCCGGAATATGCCTTTCGGCAAGGTCGTAGTACTTGCGTGCGCCGGCTTTGTGATGGATGACCAGCTCTCCTGCGGAATAAAGCTGCTCCAGCACCGAGCGCGCCGCTTTTGTGGTACCGTGCCAGCTGCCGCTCCAGTGGATGACGGAATGCCATGCCACCTCGCCGGAGAGGGGCAGATCGTCCGAGCACACCGGTCCGTTGGTGCGGATGTAGTCCAGCGCGGGGGCTTCCAATGCGTGCAGCTCTTCAAAACGCAGACCGTTTTCCTTTGCGGCGGTGCGGTAATGAGCAAAATACGGCCAGTCCTCCACGGGAAAGATCGCCTGATTTTTGTCCGTGTAATCCACCAGCGCGCGGTCTTTGTACAGCAGGTCGTACAGGATCTTTTTGGCCGCCGGACCCACGCGGGCCTGCAGCACAAGCTCGGCGTTTTTGCCGCAGACGTCCACAGGGTCAAACTGAATACAGCCGCATTGCCGGATATAGGCAAGGGCTCCTGCCTTGCCGGTAAAGCGGCGCGCCCCCAGCAGACCGTGCTTTACCAAAAGAAACTGCCGGGCCTGTCGGTTGGTCAGCCGGATCATCACATTTCCTCCCAAATCAGATCAGGAACAATTCGCACAAAAACACAGTCACGCAGCTCAGCACCGATACAACGAACAGTGATTTGCCCCGCCACGCCAGCGCGACCGCCACCACCAGCGCCGCCAGCGCAGACCAGGTGCTCTGGGTGGCGCTCAAAATGGCGGGGAAGGTCATCACCGCCAGCGTGACGTAGGGCACATAGTGCAGAAACGAGCGCAGAGTCCGGTTTTTGATGGGCTTGCGGATGAGGGTCAGCGGCAGAACGCGGATGAGAAAGGTCACGCCTGCCATGGCAAGGATGTAAATGTAAGGATTATTCTGCATGGCCGGCCTCCGTTTGTTCTTCGTCGTCGGGAATGGGGAACAGCACCGCCGCCACCAGCGAAAGCACCACGGTCAGCAGGATGGTGCGCGTGCCGGCAGGGATGGCCGCAAAGACCGGCAGGGCGGAGAAAACGTAGCTGGCGGCAAAGCTGAGCACGACCAGCACGGCAATGACCTTGTCCTTTTTCGCCGGCGGGATAAAAATAGCAACAAACATGCCGTACAGACCCACGCTCAGCGCGCTGACGGCACGCACGGGCAGAATATTGCCCAGCAGCACGCCAAGGCAGGTGCCAAGTGCCCAGCCCGGCAGCGCCACCGACATGGCGCCGTAGCTGTAAAAGGGGTCCAGCATGCCGGGAGATGTGACCGAAATGCCGAAAATTTCATCCGTGATGCCGAAGCCGATGCCCAGCCGGTGGCCCAGCCCAGTGGAGGGCGAGAGCTTCTGGCTCAGCGCGCAGCTCATCAGCAGGTAACGGGCATTTGCTACCACCTCCATGATGATCAGCTCCCAGTAGCTGGCGTTGGCGGCAATAAGCGTAAAGGCTGCAAACTCACCGGCGGAGGCGTTGGTCAGCATGCTGGCCAGCGTTGCCTGCCAAACCGTCAGCCCGGCGTTTTTGGCGGCAATGCCCAATGTGATGGAAACGGCAAAATACCCGGTACAGATGGGGATGCCGTCCCGCATGCCTTTCAGAAAATTCTGTTTGTGTGTTGCCATGGAAAGGATACCACCCTGTTTTTGGAATTGATTTTTTTATTGTACACCCATCGGGTCGGTTCGTCAAATCTTTTGCGGGCTCTGAGTGGAATTTTTCATAAACGCATGATAAAATGATACCGGAGAAAACGCGCAGAGAAAGCAGGTGTCAACATGGCGAATATTCTGGATTATCTGGACTGGCGCGGTGATGTGCCGCTGGAGGAACTGTCGGAGGGCAGCCTGTTTCTGGACGCCGCCCTCAAGGACTGGCTCAGCACCGTGGAGCCCGCCCGGCGGGAAGCCGTTGTGGACGCCGTGTTCTCTGTTCTGGGCGAGAAAGTCCGGAGGATCTGCTGGATGAAAAAAGAACGTGGCTATCCTGAAAACGGTGCTGAAGCGGGATGACGAGACCCGCAGGGGGATCTTTGGTGCGCTGCGCATCCTGACCGGATCGGTAAAAAGGACGCTTCCCGTGATAAAAGAACAGAAAAACGCCAGAAAGAAGGCGGAGGAAGAGAAAAAAGTGCACTCCTGACGGTTTTTTCCATGTATGCCTTACAGGCGGTATGCGCATAGTAACAGCGCATACCGTTTTTTATATATCAGGAGGGAAATGCTATGGAAAACAGAAATGAAAAAGACACCGTGGCGCTGCTGAAGGAATGCGGCAGCGGCGTGCGTATGGGCACCGAATCCATCCGTCAGGTGGAGGATCGCATCCAGTCCGACGCCATGCGGCAGCAGCTTGTCGCCTGCCGGCACAAGCACGAGCGGCTGGGTCACCGTACGGATGAGCTTTTGCAGAAATATGGCGAGCGACCGGAGGAACCGGATGCCATGCTGCGCGGTATGGCGTGGCTGAAAACGAATTTCAAAATGATGACGGAGTTTTCGGATTCCTCTGCCGCGGACGTCCTGACGGACGGCTGCAATATGGGCGTGAAGTCGCTGACGAAGTACCTCAACGATTATCCGCAGGCCGCCCCCGAAGCCCGCGCCATCACCAAGGAGCTGATCGCATTGGAGGAGCAGACCGTGCAGGAGCTGCAGCCTTATCTGTAAACCGCCGCTGTGCTGCAAAGCTGCAACCCGCCGTGCATTTGTGCGGCGGGTCTTTTTTTGCGTTTCCGTACTGGACTTTTTGCTGTAAACAGGATATAGTATATATAAAGGAAAAAGCATATAAGAAAGGATTGAAAACTATGCAGCTGCCCCGTTATTATCACGATCCCAGCACTTTGCATGTCGGCACCCGGCCGCCGCGCGCGTACTATCTGCCGGCTTCCGGCCGCGCAACGGCTTCCAACACTGCCCGTACCGACAACGACCGGTTCACCCTGCTCAACGGCGTGTGGGATTTCTCCTATTACAACAGCCCGGCGGAGGTCCCCGAAAGCTTCTGGCAGATGCCCGCACTGGATACCATGCCCGTGCCCGGCGTCTGGCAGCACAACGGGTACGATCAGGCCCAGTACACCAACGCGGCCTATCCCTTCCCGTTTGATCCCCCCTATGTGCCGCTGCAGAATCCCTGCGGCGCCTACGTTCGCAAATTCACCGTCACTGCCGAACAGAAAAAGCTGCGCCAGTACCTGAACTTTGAAGGCGTGGACTCCTGTTATTATGTGTGGGTCAACGACGTTTTCGTCGGCTACGATCAGGTCTCTCACTGCACCGGCGAGTTCGATATCACCGACGCCGTTGCGGAAGGGGAGAACACCCTTGCCGTTCTGGTCCTGAAATGGTGTGACGGCTCCTATCTGGAGGATCAGGATAAATTCCGTTCCAGCGGCATCTTCCGCGACGTGTACATCCTGCACCGTCCCGCACAGCACCTGCGCGACTACACCGTGCAGACCCTGCCCGAAAGCGTGGGCATGCAGCTGAAGCTGGCCTTTGACTGGCAGGGCGGGCCCGCCCCGCTCAAGCTGCACCTCACCGCACCGGACGGCCTCACCGTCTGGACTGCCGAAACCTGCGAGCCCGCGCTGGCGGTATCTCTGCCGGAGGTCACCCTCTGGAACGCCGAAAAGCCCGCGCTGTACACCCTCTGGATGGAGACCCCGGCCGAGACTATCTGTGAAAAGGTCGGCTTCCGCTATGTCACCGCCGACGGCGGCGTGCTGCGCATCAACGGGCAGACCGTCAAGTTCCGCGGCGTCAACCGGCACGACAGCGACCCCTTCGTCGGCCCCGCGGTGGACCGCGCCCACGTCATCCGCGACCTCACCATCATGAAGCAGCACAACGTCAACGCCATCCGCACCAGCCATTACCCCAACGCTCCCTATATGATGCAGCTGTGCGATGAGCTGGGCTTCTACGTCATTGATGAGGCCGATCAGGAGGCCCACGGCTGCTCCGACGCATACCATGAAACCGAACATTTCAGCGATCTCGCCGACGAGCCCTCTTACTACGACGCCTTTGTCGACCGCGCCGCCCTGCTGCTGCAGAGGGATAAAAACCGTCCCTGCGTGGTGATGTGGTCCGCCGGCAACGAGTCCGGCTGGGGCCGCAATACCGAGGGCGAGCTGGCCTACTTCAAGGCCAACGACCCCACACGCCTGACCCATTACGAGAGCGAGTGGCAGTATCCCCAAACCCTCACGCCGGATCGCACCGCTCTGGACACTTTCAGCCAGATGTACCCCTCGCCCGCAATGATGGAGAAGGAGCTCACCGACCCCTCCCGTCCGCAGAAGCCCTACGTCCTGTGCGAGTATTGCCACGCCATGGGCAACGGCCCCGGCGATCTGGAGGAATACTATCAGGTGTTCGATAAATACCCCCGCAGCTGCGGCGGCTTTATCTGGGAGTGGTGTGACCACGCCGTCTACGCCGGCAAGACCGCCGACGGCAAGGATAAATTCTACTACGGCGGCGACAGCGGCGAGACCCTGCACGACGGCAACTTCTGCATGGACGGTCTGGTCTATCCCGACCGCCGCGTCCACACCGGCCTCATCGAGTACAAAAACGTCATCCGTCCCGGCCGCATCACCCGCACAGGGACCGGCTGGGCCGTCACCAACATCATGGATTTCACCGACCTTGCCGACTACGCCGTGCTGTATTGGGAGCTGACCACCGCCGGCGCCGTTGTGGCAAGCGGCGAAACCGCTCTGCCCTCCGTAGCACCCCACGCCACGGTGCCTCTGGCTGTGGAGCTGCCCGCGGCCGCTGCTCCGGACACCTGGGTGCGTTTCAGCCTGCGCCGCAAGGCGGACTGCTGGTACGCCCCCGCCGGGCAGGAGCTCGGCTTTGACCAGTTCTGCCTGCAGCCTGCGGTTCTGGCGGTTCCCGACCTCAGCGGCGAGGGCCTCACCGTGGCCCGCACCGGCAGCACCATCACCGTCACCGGTAAAGATGTCCGCTACGTCTTCAACTGCGATACAGCCGTTTTTGAGGAAGTCTGCGTCCGCGGCGTCGGTCTGGCCGAGCCCATGACCTACACCGTCTGGCGCGCCCCCACCGACAACGACCGCTACGTCAAAAACAGCTGGCTCTGGTTCCGTTACGACCGTGCCTACACCTATGGCTGCAGCGCCGATGTGACCGAAGCCAACGGCTGCGTCACCATCCACAGCAGCTTTGCGCTGGTGACGGACGGCATTGCGTGGCTGGCCAGGGGCGAGTGCGACTGGACCATCGCGCCGGACGGCTCGCTCACCGCAGCCATGCAGGTGAAAAAGAACACCCTCCTGCCCGAATTCCCGCGCTTCGGCCTGCACATCGCGCTGCCCGCATCCATGCAGCAGGTCAGCTATCTCGGCTACGGCCCGTACGAAAGCTATATCGACAAGCACCGCGCCAGCTGGTACGGCAGCTTTGAGTCCACCGTTGACGCCCTGCACGAGGACTACCTCCGCCCGCAGGAAAACGGCAGCCACTGGAACTGCACGTCGCTGTGCGTGGCAGGGGAGGGCAAAGCCCTTGCCGTCAGCGCCATCGGCGCGCCCTTCAGCTTCAACGTCTCCCGCTATACCGCAGCCCAGCTGACGCAGGCTGCCCACAACTACGAGCTCGTTCCCTGCGGTCATACCGTTCTCACGCTGGACTACCGTCAGGCCGGCATCGGCTCCAACTCCTGCGGCCCCGCGCTGGATGAAAAATACCGTCTGGCCGGGCCGGAGCTCCGCTGGAGCTTCCGCCTCTGCTGGCAGTAAGCAGTCCGTGACCGGTGCGCTGCACCCCGCTGCGACCTCCGCCCGTGTCAGGCCGGGCGGGCGCCGCTTATATATGTATTTATGTATACAATATAAATATTTATAAACGAATAAACAGGAAAGGACGAACCACTATGGCGTTCAGTTTTGGCGATAAAGTAAAAAAAGCACGCCGCGCTGCCGAAAAGAAAAACAAAAACACGCTGCTGCGTCTGATGAAGGACGAAAGCTATGCCGTGCAGATCGCCGCGATCAAGGGCCTTGGCAAAGCGGGGGACAGCTCCTGCTATGCGGTTTTGCTGCCGCTGCTGAAAGACCCCGAATTCGAGGTGCGCGCCGCCGCGGCCGAGGCGCTTGGCTGCATCGGCGATGCGGATATCAAGGCAGAGCTGTTCGAGGCCCTGCGGGACGAAAAGAACGATTTTGTCCGCCAGAGTCTGCGCACAGCCGTCTCGCAGCTCCAGTGACCCCCGCCCAAAGCCTCCCCTGCCCCGGGGAGGCTTTTGCCTTGCACCCGTTCATCCCGCGGCACGCATGCGGCGGCGTTCTCTTTGCCGCTGCTGTCTGTTTTTGTTTTTCTCCGCGCGTCTTGCCCAAACTCTGTGCCGCATCCGGCACTCTGTTTGTTGCATTTTACCCGCGAAATTGTGAAAAAAGTTAAAAAATGGTTACAAGGGCACACGGAAACGGGGGCGAAATGTGCAGGGTGTACAAATTTGGCGGGCTTTTTTTATCCAGATTGCACCTTTATCATTTGTCATTTTTGTGATATCATAAATATGCGCTTTAAAGCGGCAGACTTCCGCGTGCAAAAAATGCCGCACAAATGCGAAAGGCGCCCAAAGCGGGCCCTTTGTTTTTTAGGCGCGGTACATATCAACGGTGATAACGGCACGTCCGTGTCGTGAATCATAAAAATTTTTTAGGAGGAAAGACCATTGAAAAATCTGAAGAAGATCCTGGCTCTGGTTCTGGTTCTGGCAATGGCTCTGTCCGTAGTGGCTTGCTCTGCTCCCGCAGACGACGACACCATTACTGCTGACAGCGTTGTTACTGAAGTGGAATCCAAGGAAGAAGTCAAGGAAGAAGAACCCTACACCATCACCGTGTCCGTTCAGGCCGGTACTGGTGTGCAGGAGTATTGGGACGCCGTGAAGGCTGGCTACGAGGCTCTGAACCCCAACGCCACCATCAACATCGACCTGAAGGCCTCTGAAGGCTACTCCGAGTGGGTCAAGACCATCGCTGCTGACTACAAGAACAACACTGTTGACCTGGTAGCCATCAACCTGGTTTCCGAGCGTACCGAAGACATGACCATCAACTGGAACGAGTACATGGAAGAAGTCAACCCCTACGATGCCGAAGGCCGCATCTGGAAAGAGTGCTTCAACTACAACTCTCAGTCCCGTGATGCCATCACCGGTCGTTTCGACGCCCTGTCTCTGGACTCCGTCCAGGTAACCTGGTTCTACAACAAGAACATCTTTGAGGAAGTCGGCGTTGAGGCCCCCGAGACCTGGGATGAGCTGGTTGAAATCTGCGAGAAGATCCAGGCCGCTGGCTATCAGCCCCTGTGCATCGAGGGTACCTACGACTCCTTCTACGCCATGCGTATGGGCTGGCTGTCTCAGATGTATGCTGACCAGACCACCCGTACCCAGCTGGAAGTCACCGCTGCCCAGCCCGGCGACTACTGCTACGATCCCGACATCCAGGACGACTGGACTCTGGATCTGACCGACCCCTGGAACGATGACTCCATCAACGTTATCATCAACCCCGTCCGTTTCTGGGCTGCTGTGTATGACGGCACTCTGTCCGCCAACACCCCCGGCACCGTTGCTGTTTGGGAGAACTTCTGCAAAGTTTGGCCCAAGTACAACGGCGGCGACGCTTTCTTCGGCCTGACCGACGGTATGCCTCTGTTCTACCAGGGCAAGGCTGCCATGACCTGCCACGTTTCCGGCTTTGCTGTCAGCTTCAATGAGACCATGAAGAAGGCCAAGGCTGGTGAGGAGATCACCTCCGGTGACGAAGTCATCGAGGGCGTTCAGGTCTTCGAGCTGGGTATGTTCAACATGCCTTCCATGACCAACGAATCCGGCAAGTACGGCGCTGACGAAGTCTTCCAGGCTCCCGCCCGTACCATCGAGGTTTCCACCGGCTTCCTGGGCGCCTTCTCTCGCTCTGCCGAGCAGGACGCTCACATCGTTGACTTCATGATGTACTACTGCTCTGCTCAGGGTATGTCTGCTGCCGTTCAGGCTGGTCTGGCTGCTGGTTGGACCCCCTCCGGCGCTTCTCAGGTCTACGGTGTTACCTATCCCGACGAGATCCAGTCCGCTTTCGAGGCTACCGAATGGATCGGCAACTGCCAGAAGCAGAGATGCCAGGCCTTCGCTCGTGGTCTGTCCGACAACCAGGAGTCTACTCGTAAGTTCTACGATCTGGCCCAGCAGTGCCTGACCGGTGAGATCACTCCCGAGCAGTACGCCGAAGAGATGGCCAAGCAGCACATGCAGTACTTCGAGGCCTGCCTGCCCACCTCCATCTCCATCGCTGACCTGGCTCACCCCGAGCTGGAGCCCGTTGGCCAGGAAGTTGAAGAGGGCTAAGCCTGATTCCTACTCCCTATGATTGAGAGTTTATCTCCCTGATTAACTCTTGAAAAGGTAAGGGGGCGGATCCCTTTCGAGAGGTCCGCCCCTTTATTGATAAGAAGAGCAAGAAAGGATAACCGGCAATGAAAAAGAAGATTTTGCTGGTTTTGGGTATTGTATTCGCTGTTCTGTTTGCAGTAGCCGTTGCGCTGACTGTCTACATGGGCCAGGCCACCAGTCTGGTAGGCGATACGGGCGTCAAAACCGGTCAGCAAAACTACGTTATCGGTTATGATGCCGAAGTCGACACTTTCTTCATCGGCACCCGTACCGGTTCGCTGATTGCCTATGACAATGTTTCCAAGGAAGTAAAATGGCAGCTGGATCTGGATGAGGGCAAACCCATCACTGCCCTGCTGGTCCGCTCCGACACTGACCACATCTATCTGGGCAGTGACGATAACCATGTCTATACCGTCGATCTGAACACCGGCAGTCTCCTCAACACTCTGGATATTCGCCGCCGTGTTGTGCATCTCGACGTTACCACCGATGAGAGCAAGCTGGTCGTTTCGACCAGAACCTCCTCCAATGCCCATGTCATCACCTATGATTTGGCAAGCGGCGAGCAGCTCTCCAGTGTTAAGTATACCTATCTGATCAAGAAAGTGCAGTGGACTGCGGATGATGAAAACATCATCACGCTGGACCGCCGCGGCCGTTTCTGCGTCATCACCGCTGATGACAGTGGTAAGGAACTGGTCAAAAACGACTCGACTCTGCACAAAGAGATCTACGGCTTTGCCGTCACGCCGGACGGCAACTATCTGGCCGCTGACAACGACGGTGCCTACGCCGTGTTTGCCGAAGATGGTACCGCAGTGCGCTACGGCGAGGCTACCATGGTGGCCGGTGCTGACGTCCGCGGTGCCGGTATCGATGCTTCTGGCAACGTCATCCTCGGTACCGAGCAGGGCTACGTCTACGTCATGAACCCCGACGACGAGCAGATCTACACCTATCGTCAGGCCAACGGCATCGCCGTCACCACCTTTGCGGCAGACGATAACGTGATGTACATCTCCGGCTACGGCGACTTCGTTGACGTCATCGAGCTGTCCTCTCTGGAGACCATCGCCACCCTGAACTCCTTCGCCTCCCTCATCAGCACCGTGATGTACGCCAGCATCGCTCTGGCAGTCGTGTGCTTCCTGCTGTACTTCAAGGCTACCTACCGTGCTATCTGCATTGCCGGTAAGACCCTGTGGAAGCATAAGGTTGCCTACATGCTGCTCATCCCCTGCTTCGTGCTGCTGGCCATGTTCAACTACACTCCCATGTTCATCGCTATGACCCGTGCGTTCACCAACTGGTCCAGCAAGTACTACACTGCTGCGGACATGGAGTTTGTTGGCTTTGACAACTTCAAGAAGATGTTCACCGAAGGCTACTTCATGGTCGGTATCAAGAATGTGCTGATCATCATGATCACCGGCTTTATCAAGACTCTGACCATGCCCGTCATCGCTGCATGGCTGGTCTACAGCTTTAAGTCCGACCGCAAAAAGTACGTCTACCGCTTCCTGTTCGTTCTGCCCATCGTTGTTCCCGGTCTGGTCGGCTCCCTGCTGTGGAAGCAGATCTACAACCCGGGCGGCGGTCTGGACCAGATCCTGATCGCTCTGGGCCTGGAAGAGTGGATCCACGTATGGCTGGGTGAAAAGCAGACCGCTATCTGGTCTATCGTATTGATGGGTCCCCCGTACATCGGTGCAATGCCCTTCCTGATGTACTACGGCGGCTTCACCTCCATCGACTCCTCTCTGTACGAGGCTGCCCGTATTGACGGTGCATCCCGCTGGAATATCTTCTGGCGTATCCAGATCCCCATGATCGCGCCTCAGATGAAGCTGCTCATCATGCTGGGCTTCATCGGTTCCGTACAGGACTACGGCGGCATCTACCTGCTGACCGGCGGCGGCCCCGGCGTCGCTACTTATACCCCCGGTCTGGAGCTGTACTACAACGCCACCATGTTCGGCAACTACGGCTACGCTTGTGCCATGGGTCTGGTGCTGTTCGTGTTCATCATGATCGGTACCTTCTTCAACAACAAGATCAAGGCCGAAAACTACGGATCTTAAGAAAGGAGGAAAAACGAAAATGGCAAAAACGCTTATTGTCAACGCTACCAAGCGTCAGAAGAGCCAGAAGCGCTCGGACTTCATTTTCGAGTGCATCGTTACCGTTATCGGTACGCTGCTGCTGGCTATGTCCTATATGTCGATGTATTGCATGATCGTTCTTTCTCTGAAAGGTCAGGCGCAGATTTATCAGGACTTCTGGGGTCTGCCCAATCCCGTCCGCTGGGACAACTATGACACCGCTGTCGTCAAGCTGGTGCCCAACATGATCAACACCATGACGGTCGTTGTTATCGGCGTTACGCTGGTTACTCTGCTGTCCATGGTTGGCGGTTACGTCTTTGCCCGTATGGACTTCCCCGGCAAAGAGTTCCTGTACATGCTGCTGCTGGCTCTGATGATGATCCCCGGCTGTCTGACCCTGACTCCTTCCTACACTCTGACCAAGACCTACGGTATCTACGATACCTGGTGGGCTCTGATCCTTCCCTGGATCTCCGGTGGTCAGGTTTGGGGTATCCTTCTGTGTCGTAACTACATGGAAGGTCTGCCCAAGGAGCTGTTCGAAGCTGCCCGTATCGACGGCTGCACCGAGATGGGCGCGATGTTCCGCATCGCTCTGCCTCTGTCCAAGCCCATTCTGGCCACCATCGTGGTTATGAAGATGATCGAGCAGTACAACGACTTTATTTGGCCGTTGATGGTTATTCAGACCAACTCCAAGCAGGTGTTGACCGTTGCTATCCGTGCGTTCGAGTCGGAGACCAGCGGCGTCACCGAGCAGGGCGTACAGGTCGCCGGTTACGTGTTCGCAACCATACCCCTGTTCATCCTGTTCATGTTCACCTCCCGTCTGTACATGGAAGGTCTGACTTCCGGTGCTGTTAAGGGCTAATTGAACAAAGCTTAAAGTACAAGGCCGCCGCGGCAACTGCCGCGGCGGCTTTTCTGTGTTTTGTACAGGGCAGGGAAGAACCGTAGCCTGTCCTTTGTTTTTGGGGGAGCTGCAGGCGCTGCAGCGCGGCAAGATTGCGTGCAAGACAAGATTGAGTGCAGGAACAGAAAGAGAAACGCAAGGTCAAAACCGTGACGTTGAACCGTCAAAATGGTATAAGGAGGTTGAACGGTCAAAATGATATGAGGAGGTTGAACGGCCAATGAATGGCAGAATTGTTAGCATAAATAAAAGAAAAACGACGTCCTTCTTTCGAAGAACGCCGTTTGTGTACCTTTATGGGGCGATCTCTGATCAGTCGGCAACGTAGGGCAGCAGAGCCACCTGACGAGCACGCTTGATAGCAGTGGTCAGATCACGCTGGTGACGGGCGCAGGTGCCGGTCACGCGGCGGGGAATGATCTTGGCACGCTCAGAGATATATTTGCGCAGACGGTTCACATCCTTGTAATCGATGTGCTCGATCTTATCCACGCAGAAGCTGCAGACCTTTTTGCGGCTGCGACGCACGGGACGGCCGGTACGCTCGCCCTGCTCTCTCTTCTCAAAAGCCATGGTCGATAATCCTCCTTGTTAAGATTAGGTTACTGCTTAAAACGGCAGATCGGTGCTATCATCAATGATAGCAAAGTCATCAGCGCTGCCGGCAGAGTAGGCGGGTGCCTCCTGCGCAGCAGGACGGGAGTAATTGGAAGCCGGGGCATAGCTGTCGGCCGGGGCGTAATTGCCGCCGTTGCCGCCGCCGTTGCGGCCGCCGCAGAAGTTGATGTTGTTTGCTACCACTTCGTAAGCATTGCGGTTCTTGCCGGTTTCTTTATCCTGATAAGTGCGCACCTGCAGGCGGCCGTCTATCAGGATCATATCGCCTTTGTGGAAATACTTGCAGATGAACTCTGCCTGATTCCGCCAAGCGACGACGTCGATGAAATCGGTCTGACGCTGCTCTCCCTGACGGGCAAAGCTGCGATCGCAAGCTACACGAATGGTGGCGACCGGCGTGCCTTGCGGCGTCTGACGCATTTCGGGGTCAGCAACCAGTCGGCCCTGCAGCACAACCATATTCAACATAATGCGTTTCCTCCTTACACTTCCTTCGCGATGATCATGGAGCGCAGGACACCGTCAGTGATGCGATACACACGGTCCAGCTCAGCGGGGAACTCGGGGTTGGACTCGAACGTGGTGACCACGTAGTAACCCTCGGTCTCATCGTTGATGGGATAAGCCAGCTTGCGCTTGCCCCACTCCTCCACGTTTTCGATGGTGCCGTTGGCCTCGATCAGCGCTTTGAACTTCGCGACCAGAGCCAGGGTAGCCTCCTCTTCACTCGCAGTGGAAACGACCAGCATGGTTTCGTATTTAGCCATTCTTGTACACCTCCTTTTGGACATAAGGCCCCTTTCGGGGCAAGGATCGCTGCAGTGATATGCTCGCACTGCAACCATTATATTTTAGCAAGTTTCCTTCGCAAAGTCAATAGTTTTACGGGAGAAAACTTGTTAAAAACCACGAAAAATTTGGCTGTTACAGCCAGAGAGAGAACAGTGTGGGAAGATACAGAAGCACGCCAAGTGCAGCCAGTGCCGTTACGCCCACAAGGCTGACGCCGCCGGCGCGGGCAAGGTGGACGTACAAATTGTCGGTACCTTCGTCAACGGGGGAGGCAGAGGCCTGCTGGGTGGCAAACGCGGCTTTGATCTGCCCGATATCGCGGATGCAGCGCCGTCGGTACAGCGTGTATGCGGCCATGCCCCAGAACATGCTCAGGGCAAGATCCAGATAGGTGAGATACAGCGAATACTGCTGCAGTTGGGCGTCGGTGAACGGCAGTGCGGGGACCAGCTGATAAGCCTCCAGCAGCACCAGCAGACTGGGAAGGGTACACAGCAGTTTGCCAAGCAGCGAAAGCACACCCCAACCCCACATTTTGCGGTACAGGAAATAGACCGGCGCGAACAGGGCAGCGCTCAGCGAAAAGCTGCGGCCAAAACGGGAGCGGTCCATCTGTTTGAACTGGAACAGGTAAATGGGCGCCGACGGGCCAAGATAGCTCAGCCATTCTTTCAGGGTGAATCCATCCAGTGTTTCGTCGCTGCTGATGTTGGCTGCGTCAAGCTGAGCGCGAAGAGTGTCATCCGGATCAAACTTCTTGTTTTCATCTTCGGTGGAAAAACCAAAGTGGATGTAACCGTTGTCCAGCGGGCGGAATTTTTCGGTGTCGGGATGAACGTCCGAGCGGCTGCGGCGGTAGGCGGGGGTGGGATCAAACGGCTGTGCGTTTGCCTCTTCGGAAGACAAGGGGGTGCCGCAGTTGCCGCAGGCGTGGGAACCGGCGGGGTTGCTTTTGTGGCAGCGGGGGCAGAGGACCTGTGCCTCGGGTTCTTCCTGCGCTGTGGGTTCCGGTTCTGGCAGGTAAGAAAAACCTTCACCGTGCTTGTCCTCATACAGGCAGCGGCCGGCCTCTTTATAGCATACACGATGATACGGTGCGCCGCATTCCGGGCAGACGACAACGTCGTCCTGCTCGGTCAAAAGCTCTTTACACACCGGACATACGGCATTTTTGTAATAGATCATGGTATTCTCCCGTTCAAATTGGGTCAAAATGGTCTTGTGGAAGCAATTCAATACTAATTCTATTATAGTATAGCCGAAAAATAGTAAAAAAGCAAAGGTTTTCTCTTTACAAATCCACTATATTTCTAGTATACTATAAGCGTTAATGTAAATTGTTAAAGTTACATGGCCAAACTATGGGATTTTTTTGAAAAGGAACGAAAGTATATGCTGTTGTTGGACGAATACAAACAGAAACTGGCGGAGCTGCAGCCCGCTATCCGTGATCTTGGCGAAGCGTTGGGCCTGAACCATCTGCGTCTGCGCAAGGAAGAGCTTGAACAGCGCAGCGCGCAGCCGGATTTCTGGAATGATGCCGATGCAGGTCGTGCCGTGCTTTCCGAGCTGGGTGCAATCAAGCAGAAAATTGAAGATTACGAAACCATGTGTACGGATGCCGAGGACATCGAGACCTTTATCGAGATGGCCGAGGAAGAAGACGATGAAAGCATGGTGCCTGAGATTCAGGAGCAGATGGCCTCTCTGGAAGCCAAGGTGGAGAAAATGCAGCTTTCCACCCTGCTTACCGGTGAGTACGACCGCTCCAACGCCATTCTCACCTTCCATGCGGGCGCCGGCGGCACGGAAGCGCAGGACTGGGTCTCCATGCTGTACCGTATGTACACCCGTTTCTGTACCAATCTGGGCTTTACCGTGCAGGTGCTGGACCTGCTGGACGGCGATGAAGCCGGCATCAAAAGCGCCAGCATTCTCGTCAGTGGCGAAAATGCTTACGGGTATCTGAAGAGTGAAAACGGCGTGCACCGTCTGGTGCGTGTTTCTCCGTTTGACGCCTCCGGCCGCCGCCAGACCAGCTTTGCCAGTCTGGAAGTTATGCCCGAGATCGACGATAACATCGAAGTGGATATCCGTCCCGAGGATATCGAGATGCAGGTGTTCCGCTCCTCCGGTGCCGGTGGTCAGCACATCAACAAGACCTCCTCTGCCGTCCGTCTGATCCACAAGCCCACCGGCATTGTGGTGGCCTGCCAGACCGAGCGCAGCCAGTTCCAGAACCGCGACACCGCCATGAAGATGCTGAAAAGTAAGCTGCTGCAGATCAAAACACAGGAGCATCTGGACAAGATCGAGGATATCAAGGGCGTGCAGAACCTGATCGCGTGGGGCAGCCAGATCCGCAGCTATGTATTTATGCCTTATACGCTGGTCAAGGATCACCGCACCAACTTTGAAAACGGCAACGTCAACGCTGTTATGGACGGCGATCTGGAGGGTTTCGTCAATGCCTATCTGAAGGCGCTGAGCCGCGGCGAGCTGAAGGATTGATGCCCGGCGGCAGGTATAGCGAAGGAAAAACGGGGCATACTGTGGTTGTCCGGAGCCGCTTTGCGCGGTTTCGCACAAAAAGAAAAACGGAGGACATCCAACCATGGAACATGCCAATCATTGTATCAGCTGTACTGTTAAATCCTGCGCTCATCACTGCCAGAGCACCGACTTCTGCTCTCTGGACAAGATCCAGGTGGGAACCCACGAACCCCGTCCCGCCATGGACGAGTGCACCGACTGCCAGAGCTTCCAGAAGAAATAAACTCGCGATCCACTGAATGACGCTATAAAAGCAGCACGCCGTTCCTGTATGCAGGAGCGGCGTGTTTTTTACAAAATAAACGAATGTTTATGAAGAATTGAGGGTGGCTGCCTCGTTCTAACAGGTAGAAGCAGCCTGCGCGCAGAAAGGAAGTGATGGCAGATGCCGGATGAAAAAGAGTTTACCGCGCTGATGCAGCGGTATCAACCATACGTCTATACCATATGCTATCGCTTTGTGCTGGACGCCGCACAGGCGGAGGATCTGACGCAGGAGACCTTTTTGGCAGCGTTTCTGCACCGGGATCGGTGCCCTGTCGGAAACGAAAAGCCGTGGCTGGCGCGCATTGCGGTCAATAAGGCCAAGGATGTGCTGCGTTCCGGCTGGAACCGGAGGGTGCATCTGGCTGCGGCAGAGGAGAGTGACCTGTCGGGGGATCCCGTCATACAGTTGACCGGCCCGCCGGAAGAACAACCGGAGGAGCAAAGCCTGCGGGCGGAACGTGTGACCGCCGTGCGGCGGGAGGTCTGTGCGCTGCCGCCGCCGTATCACGATGTGGCTGTGCTGGTGTTTCTGCAGGAAAAAACGCCGGATGAAGCGGCGGTTCTGACCGGCAGGCCACCCAAAACGGTATACACGCAGCTGGCGCGTGCCAAAAGAATGCTGGCAGAACGATTGAAGGAGGTGGCAGACTGTGACACTGTTTGATACATACGGGCACCTGACGCAGCAGGCGCTGGATGCCTGGGCAGAAGGGAGCTTGTGCACGGAACAGCGTCTGCTGGTGGCGGAGCATCTTTCTGTCTGCGATGACTGTCTGCTGCGCATGACGCTGCTGGAGCTGCCGGAGACGCCTCAGCCGGAAGCCGACCTGGTAAAACCGGCCATCCGAAAAGTACGGGAGCGCAGAACGCTGGATGTACTGAAACGCTGCGGCATTGTGGCGGCCGCGGCCTGCTTTGGCTTCCTCAGCTGGCATTTCAAGCTGTTCGAAGGGCGGGAAAAACCTCTGCAGCCGGTACCGACGCAGGCAAGTGCGCTGCAGGTGCTGACAACACAGCTTTCGGATGGGCTGTTTGGTTGGGGGATGGACCTCTCGGAAACATTACAAGGGACCTTCGAAAGAGATGACAACCACGAAACGACACAAAGGAGTGACGATCATGAATAAAAAAAACGGTTTTCTCAGTTTTTGTTTTTCGTTTATTCCCGGAGCAGGCAATATGTACCACGGTTACATGAAGCGCGGTATTTCCATCATGGCGATTTTTATGCTTTCCATCACGCTTATCTCTACGTTTTCGGGCGTGATGTTCCCGTTGCTCACGGTCATCGTGTGGTTCGCGTCTTTCTTTGATTCGTTCAACGTGGCGCAGTATACGCCGGAAGAACGGGCGGCACACCCGGACGACTGGCTGTGGAATCAGATCGAGGTAGGGCAGAATAAATGGAACGTCAGCCACCAGCGCGTGATCGGTACGGTGTGCATCGTGCTGGGCGCATGGCTGTGTCTGGATCAGATGCCGCCGTTCCTTTCTGAAATGGGCGTCGATCTGGGCGGCATCACGTGGATCCTGCGCCGGTATGTTCCATCCATCGCACTGGCCTTGGCGCTTATCTGGTTTGGCTTCCGCTTTGTTGTTGGTCCCAAACAGCGGGACAACAGTGCCACATGGCAGCCTGCACAGAAGGAGGAAACGGAATATGACGAATGAGACCGTGAAAAAAGAAGCGCCGCAAAGCGGTGTGGCACAGGTCCCGCAGCGCCGCGTTGGCACCGTGACCATGGGTCTGGCGATGATAACGGCAGGCGTCGTGCTGCTGTGCTGGCTGATGGAATGGATCGACCTGCAGATGCTGGTGAACGTCTGCAGATTTGCACCGCTGCTGTTGGTCGGCACCGGCATTGAGCTGTGCATTTGGGGCGTGGCGGGGGAGAAGGTTCGCCTGAAATACGACTTTCTCAGCGTGATCTTCTGCGGACTGCTGCTGTGCCTCAGTCTGGGCATGTGCACGCTGGCAGTGCTTGCCAACAACGGTGTTCTGGAGCGTCTTTTCTGAGCCGCCGCTGTTTGCGGTACAGTGTTTAAACAGGTAATATAAATACAGTAACAATAATTAAAAAAGATACTGCGCTTTTTTCAAAACGCGGTATCTTTTTTTGTGCTCAAATTAAAGCTGATGACGGTTTGGCAGTCGATCAAACTAAAGTCTGCTTGAAATGTTTTTAACAGGGCAAAACCGGACTTACCTGCGTCCGCCGCCGCCGCCATGACTGCGCCCGCCGCCGAAGCTGCGGCTGCCTCCGGAAGAGCGACCGGAGCTTCCGCCGCCGAAGCTGCGGTTGGAGCTGCTGGGGCGGGAGCTGCTGGGGCGGGAGCTGCTGGGGCGGGAGCTGCTGGGGCGGGAGCTGTATCCGCCGCCGGGCCGACCGGAATCGGATCCACTGCCGGGCCGGTTGGGACGCGTGTTGTTAGGCTGCCGCTGTACCGGAGGACGGTGCACAGGTGGGCGGGAAGCCATCGGGCCGAAGTGCCACATCGTTCGCCTTGGACGCGGCGGATAGGCGCGGTAATACGGCGGGCTGCCCGGCGGGGGCGGTGTGCTGCGGGTGTAGTACCGGCGTCCGGGCCGCAGGACGATGCACAACACGATCACGACAGCAACAAGCAATACAAATCCGGCGATTCTGACGCCGGTGCGCCGGTGTGTGTTTACCGTGTCCATATGATCGTAACTGTATTCCGGTTCCGGCGTGTAAACGGGAACAGAATTCTGATCCGGCGAAGTGGCGGTGCTTCCGGCGGCGATCTCGCCGTAAAGGGTCTCCAGTTCGCTCCATACGGCGTCAAACAGCGCAAGCACGCCATCGTCGTACCGGCCGGCGTCAAAATCCTCTGCCAGATGTTCATCCAGCAGCTCGCTGATCATGCCGCCGGAAAACCTGCTTTGCAGGCCGGTGCCGCTGACCATCCAGAACTTTCCTTCATCGGGAACCAGCAGCAACAGCAGGCCGTTGTTCTTTTCGGCACTGCCGACGCCCCATGCGTTGAATACCTCGTAGCAGTAGCTTTCGCTGTCGTAACCGGCGGGCAGGGATTCTGCGGTAAGGATGGCGAACTGCGCGCCGGTGGCGGCATACAGAGTATCGTTTTTTGTGGCGATATACTCTTCGGTGTCGGCGGAAAGCACTCCGGCAAGATCGGTGACGTACAGTAAAACAGGATCCGGATCGGGGATCTCTGCGGCAGCGGCGACCGTGCCGAAGCACAGCACCAGCGCCAGCAGGCAAAGGAGAATGCTTTTAAGATGCTTCATTGAGGTTCCTTTCGATTTTGTGAAGATCGTCAGAACAGCGGCAGCGCCTTCACGCCAGTCAGGCTGCCCAGCAGCCCGGCTGGAAAGGTCTCCAGCACGGCGTTGAATTCGGCTGCACAGGCGTTGTAGCCGCTGTGGCGGATCTGATCCTTCATAGAGGTGATGTCGTTGATGCTGCGCGTCATAGCCTTGGCGGCCTCCTGCGGAATATCACTGCGGCCGGTGTAATCTGCCTGCAGAGAGGTGCAGGCGGTGGTCAACGTGGTAAGCGCCTGCCGGTGCTTTGCAGCGTCGGGGGCGTCCGCTGTCTCAGCCAGCTGTCCGTAGGCGGCCGTCAGCGCGGCGTATGCATCGTCATCGCTTGTATAATGGGTGGCCGCGGTCTTTAAAAGTGTGGCCGTGTATTCCTGAATGCTGTTCATATTGGCCAGAATACTCAGGCCGGTGTCGTCCCCGTTGATATAAACGTCCATTGCGTCATTGCGCAGGGCGTTCAGCGAACGGTGGCTGCCGAACAGTACGGAAAACAGTACCAGAACAATAAATACGGCGACCGCAGTTTTTTTGCTTTTCAAAAAGGCCATGGTTCAACCTCGCGGTATAAAGGGTGGGGAGAATTTCAGCTGCGGATGTCCAGCAGCTTGGCTTTCAGCTCGCCTTCCAGACGGCCCAGCTCAGCCTCGGCCTCGCGGCGCTTCTGGCGGCCCTCGTCCTGAATGCGGATGACTTCATCCAGCGTGGAGATCAGCTGTTCGTTGGTGTGCTTCAGGGTCTCGATGTCCACAATGCCGCGCTCGCTCTCCTTGGCGGTCTCGATGGTGGCGGTCTTGAGGGCGTCGGCGTTTTTGCGCAGCAGCTCGTTGGTCATGTTGGTCACTTCGCGCTGGGCCTCCATGGCCTGCTGAGAGTGGGCCAGCCCCATGGCGATGACCATCTGGCTCTTCCACAGGGGGATGGTGTTGACGATGGTGGACTGGATCTTTTCCGCCATGATGGTGTCGTTGTTCTGCACCAGACGGATCTGCGGGGACATCTGGATAGAGACCATGCGGGTCAGCTCCAGATCGTGGATCTTCTTCTCAAAACGGTCGCACAGTGCGGCGAAATCGTTGGCGGCCTGTGCGTCCTCGGGCAGGCCGCTGGCCTTGGCCTTTTCCTGCATGGCGACAAGATCCTCGGCGCGCAGCTTGGCAAGACGCTTTTTGCCGGCGTGGATGTACATGGAAAGCTCTTTGAAATAGGTCAGGTTCAGCTGGTACATCTCGTCCAGCATGGCGATATCCTTCATCAGCTGCACCTGATGCTTTTCCAGCTCGGTGGTGATGCGGTCTACGTTGACGGAGGCCTTTTCGTACTTGGCCTGCAGCGCGGCAATGTTGTTGGCGGTCTTTTTGAACCAGCCCAGAATGCCCTTGGGGGCCTCTTCCACGCTGAAGCCTTTCAGCTCGGAGATCAGATCGGTGACCATCTCGCCGGTCTCGCCCAGATCCTTGGTGCGCACGTTGCTCAGCGCAGTTTCGGAAAAACCGGCGATCTTGCGCTGCGACGCGGCACCGTACTGCAGTACGACGTTGGAATTGGTGATATCGATCTGTTCGGAAAAATCGTTGATGACCTTGAGCTCTTCTTCGGTAAAGCTGGAATCATCCAGAACGGCGGGTTCTGCCGCAGGTGCGGCGGGCGCTTCGGCAACAGCGGCGGCGGTGGGCGCGGCAGGGGCGTTGGGGTCCAGAGTCAGGGTAGGGATGGTGGATTCGGACATGATCGGTTCCTCCTTTATGTTGTCGATGACGCAAGCGTCATTTGTTCACACAAATGGTCATTTTGAAGTCTGGGTCATACCGGGAAATTCCGGTGCGGCGGACGTTTTCAGCGTACCGGGATCCTCAAGCAGGCCTTCCTGCTTCAGCATGGCCTCAAAAACGCTGATCTCGGCGTTGACGTTCATGCTCTGGTCGGCGTGAAGCTGGTCGTAAAACCGTTCAAAGGCCTGTGCGGCCTGCTGCAGTGCATCGCCGATCCGCTTTTTGCTGGAATCGATATGCTGTCCGGCGGCGCCGGAGGCTTCCAGTGCGGTGAGCGTTTCCATCAGCTGAAGAAGCGTGGGCAGGTAGTAATTCATAAACTTACGAAGCTGTCCGGCCTGCTGCGGGTTCTGGCGGATGTAGGCGAAAATACGGGTACAGGCGGCTTCAATACGGTCCAGCGCGGCGGAAATGTCGGCGTCCGGCAGGGCGGCGTTTGCAGCGCGCAGCCGGCGCAGTGCATCATCGCCCTGCTGCAGCAGCTCATCCACCAGTGCATCGCCGGTAAGCGGAGCACTGTAAGGAATAAGCCGTGTGCGCTCCGGCGTCAGCTTCTGTGCGGCAAAACCGACCGCAGCGGCCAGTACGGCGGCAAGCAGAAAATGGTGCAGACGGTAAAGCGGGAACATGCAGGCGTACAGCACACAGAATGCGCCCGCCGCGTACCACCCGGAAGGGAATTTTTCGCGGATCTGCTGCATGGGGCCGTTTTCGGTTTGAAGGATGACCGGTTCCTGTTGTTTTGCCATAATAGCCATACCTCATTTCGGACGAAAGTCGTGTGGTAAAGTGAATTTTTGCATTAAAATCATTATAACACAGTGTGAATTAAAACACAAGAAAACCGTGTGAATAAATTGCAAATTTTCACAGGTGAAAACTGAGAAAAAATTGCCGCAAAAGCGGAAATAACGGTTGAATTTCCGCGTGGTTTGTGACATAATAAACACATCGTTCCACGCTTGAAATAAGGATGTTTTGTCGGAGCGTAACGCAATTTGTTTATATGCGTGGGCTTTTGTCGAAAAAAGTGTTCTGCGCGTCGGAATACGACGAACGAAAAGCCTTGCTTTTTCCGCCTTTTTCCCGTACAGTGAAAAAGGGAGGGCGGATGAGTGATGGAAAAGACATGTGTTTGGCGGTGCCTGCGGCTGACGCGGGCAGGTGTGATCCGATACGAGGTACTGTATGTGCCGGGGCCGGAGCCCTATGGCGCACGCATTGCGGTGCGCGGGCAGTCGGCCCGGGTATGCGGCGTTACCGCCGACCGGAGACAGATGATACAATGGATGCGCATGATGGCGGGGCGTGGCGTGCGGCCGTGCCATTTGCGGGATGTGCTGGAAGAGCTTCTGCTCCGGTGATGTGCCGGGGCGGAAAACGGAAAGGATGCGATGGATTTGAAATGTCCGTTTTGCGGAGAACTGGACTCCAAGGTGGTGGAATCCCGTCCGGCTGAGGATGGAAGTCGTATTCGCCGCCGCAGAGAGTGCCTGCGCTGCAAGGAGCGCTTCACCACCTACGAAACGGTGGAGACTATTCCGCTGATCGTGATCAAAAAGGATGGCTCCCGCGAAAGCTTTGACCGTCAGAAGCTGCTGAACAGTATGCTGAAGGCCTGCGGCAAGCGTCCTGTTGCCTTTGAAGAGCTGGAGCAGGCGGTGGATTGCATTGAATCGCGGCTTTCCAACGCATTGGAAAAAGAGGTTCAGTCCATCCGTATCGGCGAGCTTGCCATGGATGAGCTGCGCCGCATTGACGAGGTCGCCTACATACGCTTTGCGTCCGTGTACCGGCAGTTCAGCGATATTGATACCTTTATGCAGGAGCTTTCGGATATGATGCGCCGCCGTACCGAGGGCCGTCCGGAAGAACAGGCGAAAAAGCTGTAATTGAAATAAAACAGGCAGCCGCAGCCGTGTGGTTTTTTCCACAGGCTGCGGCTTTTTGTGCGCTGAGAGACATTATATGAAAGAAAAATACTGCTGATACAGCGCCAGCACCTGAGCTCTGGTGCGGTCAAGTTCGATTAGAAGATCGTTGTGATACTGCGCGTTGGCATATGCATCCATACCGCTGATGTTGGTGCGCAGCGAATTGAACAGATCCCGCCGGACGAGAAGCGTCAGCAGCGGTTCGCTGTTTTCGCAGTATTCCTTCAAAGCGTCAAGGTGCTCACCGGCAGAAACGTAATCCCGCCGCAGAACGGCCTGCTCCGCCATCTGCAGCTGCTGCAGGTAACTTTCGGTGGCGTTGGCGACGCTGATATGCCCGAAAACGGCAAAACACACCAGCAGCGCCAGTACAATAAAGGCTGTCCGTACCCGGTTCATGGCATTACCTCCCTGCGCCCGCTGCGGGCGGCTCTTTTTTTATCAGCCGGTATTCGCCGGCGGCATTGCAGACCAGCAGAAGCGCCTCCTGCGGCGGACAGTTTTCCTTTTTCAGAAGCTTTTCCACGGTGCTGCTGTCCAGCCCAAGGGTCTGCAGAATGGCAGTGTCCGGCTGTCCCTGTACAAGGATCGGAAGCCGCGGCAGACGGTCGGCAGGTTTATCCAGTGCAAGGTCATCCAGCTTTACAGTGTCTGCGCCTGGACGCTTGCTGACACTGATGCTGCCGTTGGTCTCCACAATGGCAAGCTCCACGTCGTCCAGCTCAAAAACATCTTTTTCCCGCAGGGCTTCCAACAGGTCATCCACCGAAAACCGCAGCCGCCGCAGCATGGTCTGGTCGATTTCACCGCGGCGTATCACAATACAGGCGTTGCCGGAAAGAAACGAGGAGAGTTTGCGGCTGCGGGCGCAGGCGGCGGAGAGCAGGATCTCCAGACAGACGATCAGCAGCACCGGTACCACGCTGCCGGCAATGGGGATCTCCGGTGATTCGATGCAGATGGAGGCCAGATTGGAGATAAGAATGGTGGAGACAAGCTCCGAGGGCTGCAGCTCGCCAAGCTGCTTTTTGCCCATCAGCCGCATGGAAAAGATGATGATAAAGTAGATAAGTGCCGTGCGCAGCAGTAAAACCAGCATACAAGGTGCTCCTTTTGTGTTGATAGAGTTGGTTTCAGTATGCACCTTTTTGTTTAGGCGTATACAAAACGGCGGAATACTGTAAACAGGAATTCTGCATGGGAGGCGACCGGATGGAAGAGGAACAGAAGCTTTTTGCGGCGTTGGCAGATAACGTGCAATGGCTGCGGCTGCAGTTTATGCCAAGCGAGGATCTGTATATCAAAAATGTGGACGTCGGTGGCGTGGCGGGTGCGCTGTGCATTTTTGAAGGGCTTTCGGATCTGGAACGGCTGTGGGTGATGGCGGGGCAGGCCATGAGCCAGCTGCCCCCGATGGAGCCGCAGGGGGATACGGTGCTGAACTATCTGCTTACAAAAACGGTCATCCCGCTGGACAAAACGGTGGCAGCCACGCAAAAGCAGGTGGTTCGTTTTCTTACCGCGGGGGCGGCGGTGCTGCTGCTGGACGGCTGCAGCCGTGCGCTGGTGATCTCCAGTCAGGGGCAGCAGTTCCGCTCGGTGAGCGAACCCTCCGGTGAGGGCAATCTCCGCGGCTCGCACGAAGGCTTTGTGGAGCTGCTGCGCATCAACATCAGCCTGCTTCGGCGGCTGGTTCGCTCGCCGAAGCTTCACTGCGAGATACAGATCGTGGGCAAAACCACCCGCACGGAAATCGCACTTTTGTACCACAGCGAAAAATGCCCGCCCGACATGGTGGAAAAGGTGAAGGCCTGCCTCAAGCGGACCGGGCTGGACATGCTGTTTGATCCGGGCTATCTTGCGCCGTTTGTCGTGCGCACGCCGTTCAGCCTGTTTACGCCGGCGGGCTTCACCGAGCGTCCCGACACTGCCGCGGCAAAGCTGTGCGAGGGCAAGATGGTGCTGCTTGTCAACGGAAGCCCCTACGCCATGGTGCTGCCGCATTTTTTCTGCGAGCATTTTCAAAGTATGGACGACTACC
>CAZYRD010000004.1:22432-35558 GCA_964649475.1 uncultured Faecalibacterium sp. | reverse complement strand
CCAGTCCCAGCCGATCTCGGCGGTGGTGTAAAGCTCATCGTTCAAAGAGACCAGCTTGCAGGCGGTCCCCCAGAAGCTCATCTCATCCCACTCCAGAAACATGGGGCGGCGCACGGCGAACAGCACGGCCATCGTCAGGCTGACCGCCCAGAAAAACGCAAAACCGGGGTCCAGCAGCGTTGGAGCGGTTTTTGCGGCGTCTTTTGCAGACGAAACACGGCGCAATGCGCGCACATCCGCAAACGCCAGCACGCCCAGAACGCACCCGCCAATATAAAGCAGCCAGCCGCCCAACCGCAGCGCACCGGCCACGCCGAACAGCATCAGCCATAAGATCAGCACCGCCGTTGTCAGCAGCGGAGTCCGCCCGCCCGCAACCCCGCAGCGCCGGTTGAAGAAGGCACACAGGCCAAAAAATGCAAGCATCGCCAGACCGACGTCCAGATATTGCATAATGTCCTCTCCTCTCCGTGAATGACGGCGCTCAGCCGTTTTTCTTGTTTCTGCGCGGCAGAAGGCCGGCGGCCTCCCGCAGGGCAAGCGCCGTCAGCACCGGCGCCGAAGCAGCCGCAAACAGGTTCCCCGGCGGCGGCAGCCACAACTCTGCGGCATCCGGCGCGGGATTGAGCGTCAGCTCCGTGATCTCCATAAAGCTGCCCGCTGCGGAGGTGGGATCCAGCCGCAGCTGGTGCACATGCACCGGCCTGTCCATGCGGAACACATAGTACCCGCTGTCCGGGTCGCTTTCCACCGGTACAAGCCGCCTTGCAGCCGAATAATCCTGCCCGGGGGCGATGGTATAGTACAGTTCCATATCCTGCACCGGCAGGCTGGTGCGGATGCGGAAACTCAGCCCGCTGACCGCAGCGTCCAGCGTCCACACCAGCTGCGGATCCGTCGACTGCGCCAGCATGTCGCCGGTCTCAAAGCCAAGCCAGTCCACCTCATAATCCGTAAGGATGGCGTCCGTCTGCGCATCCTCCGGCAGCAGCGGACGCTCTTCGCAGCGCAGCAGCGGCACGGCGCGCACAAGCTGCGCCGCCGCAAGCAGTACGGCGGCAAGTCCGTACAGGATAACGGTCAGCCGCCCAAAGCTCTTTTTACTCATGGGCAGCCTCCTTCCACGGCACAAAAACCACACCGTAACCGCCGTCGGTATACTCGACACGGTACACATGGCAGCTGCCGTCCTCGTAGCCCGCAAGCCCGTCAGTAAACAGAGTCTCAAATTCCGTGGTGAAATCGTAATCCAGCACGTCCGCCACAAGCAGCGTGCAGCCGCTTTCGCGCAGGAAATCCGCAATATTCGTTTTGTCAAGACGAAGCGCATATTCCTCGTCCGTGGTGCCTTCCACAGGCACGATGGTGTTGTTGCCCCCGGCATGGTACAGCGGCACGGGTTCCAGTGCATAGGCATAGCGGTACCACCGGCCGCCGTCATCCCACTGGCTCACCAGCAGGACCTTATCCGGCCCTTCCGTCGCCTGCGCGGCCTGTATGGCCTGATCCGCCCGCTGTTCCACGACCGTCTGCGTCTCCCATGTGACAGGGCGGCGTTCCAGCAGGGTGTCGCCGAAATCCATGCGCAGCGCGCACACCGCCAGCAGCGCACAGGCCACCGAGATCACGCCGATGCCGCCGAAGCGGCCCTTTGCCGCACACAGCAGCACCGCCAGCGCACCCAGCAGCCAGAATACATAGTAGATGCCCATATAGCGGGCGTACGAGACCAGCGCGTAGCCGTCCGCCGCCGAAAACACGTACACATAACAAATGAGCTGAAAGAACCAGTATCCGGCAAATCCTGCGCCGGAGGCCAGCCCGTAATACACCGCACGGCGGCGCTGTCCGCGCGGCGCAAGCAGAAACGCCGCAGCCAGCACCGCAAAAATGACCGCAACGGTATACACGCCCGTGCCGAAAACCGTCACGCGGCGTTCAAACAGCGCGCTTATCATCGCGTTCAGAATTTTTGCAAACCGTTTGGTGCGGTCAATGCCAAGCAGCTCTTTTACGCCGGAAACCAGCATACCGGCCGTGCTGAGCCCCGCCGAGCCGCCGGTTTCGGAACGGTCGATCGCCAGTGCCGAGGCCATATGCTTTGCCCACGCAGCATACGCCAGCACCGCCGCACCGGCCAGCGCCGCACAAACGCCCGCCAGACGCAGCCACGCGCCGGCGTTCTTTTTATACCGGAGAAAATCATTGCCGAAATGGTCCAGCAGGCAAACGAGCATCACCACCAGACCCAGCGGCAGGCCCACGTCCTTGACAAAGCCCAGAACCGCCACCACCAGCGCCGTTTTGCACAGCGCAGCGGCATAGGTGCCGCCCCGCAGGGGCGTTTCGTGCCCGTTGCTGCCGCCGAACCACACAGCGCAGCCACCTGCCGCAAGAAAGCCCAGCATCTGATCCGCAAAGGAGGTGCTGAAGCTGACGAGCGTCTGCCCGTCGTACCAGCATTCGACGGCAAACGGCGTCAGCACGCAGGCAAGCGCACCGAAAGCGGCGGCGGCAGCCCTGCGGCCCGCCAGCCCCACCACGGTGCCGAACACGGAAAAGCTCAGCACGCCGTAGGCGGCATACAGCAGCCACGGCTCAAAGCTTTTTGCCAAAAACGAAAACGCATAGCTCAGCAGCGGCAGCGCAGGCGGATAGGTGCGTGCCTCCAGATTGGTGGTCTCCACCAGCGTATACAGTGCATCGTTGTGCCATACGGCGCTTGCCGCAGTGCCCCAGAAGCTGAATTCATCCCACTGCAGAAACAGCGGCTGCCGCAGCCCCAGCAGCACCGCCAGCGCAGCGCTGCCGCCGAACGCCGTCAGCCATGCCGGACAAAGGCACCCGCGCAGCGCAGTGGTCAGTGCATCATTTTTTTCCTTGCGCAGGCGCAGCATCCGTACGGCAAGCCACGCGCCCGCCGCAAGGCCGCACGCCAGCAGCAGCCACGCACCGGCACGCAGAATTCCCGCGCACCCGGCGCACACCAGCACCAGGATCACGCCGCACACCACACACAGGGGAATGCCGGCATCGGCGGCATGCGTTCTGCCGTCCGCCGAAGGCATCTGCTTTTTGCCGCGGACGGCAAAAAACAGACTGAGCGACAACACCGTCAGCCACATTGCAAAAAACGAAACCCACGCCATTGCCGCACACCTCCATCCGCTGCGCATACTTCTCCATTATCTTTTATATTATACCCTTTTTGGCGGCGAATTTCAACATAACTTGCAAGGTTTATGCATCTGTGCCGTTTGGGCCTGTTTTGTCGCAAATTTCGCTGCCTATACTTTACAAAAGCGGCTGTTTCGGGTTATACTATATAATTGTAAAGTTGTGTCCCGCTGCGGCGGAGTTTCGGGAAAGGAGAATTTTTCTCTTGAGTTTCAACACCATACCGTTTCTGGCTTTTCTTTCACTGACGGTGCTTGCGCATTACGTCGTACCGCGCAAAGCCCGCAACCTGACGCTGCTTGCGGCAAGCCTTGCTTTTTACTGCTTCGGCACAACGCCCGGCTTTGTGGTGCTGCTGGTGCTTTGCGCGCTTGTGGTATGGCTTTGCGGCAAGCGCATTGCCGCCGCAGCCACGTCAAAAGGCCGCCGGGGCTGGCTTCTGGCCGCTCTGGCTTTCCAGCTGGGCCTGCTGTGCTTTTTCAAATACAATCATGTGGTCTTTCCGCAGCTTGCCGCATGGCTGGACGGGGCCGGCTTCCCCTATGCCGCACAGACAAACGGCGCGTGGCGTATTCTGATGCCCATGGGCGTCAGCTATTACACCTTCCAGAGCCTGACCTACGTGCTGGACCTTGCCAAGGGCAAGCCCGGCGCCGAGCCTGAGCCCAGCTTTGTGGATTTCGTGCTGTTTGTCAGCTTCTTTCCGCAGATCATCTCCGGCCCCATCGGCTGGGCGTGCGAGCTGCTGCCGCAGTATAAAGCCAAACGGGATTTCAACCCCGGCCTCTTTTCCGACGGCCTGCGGCTGATGCTCATCGGCTTTTTCAAAAAGATCGCCGTGGCAGACATGCTGGCCATGGTCATCAACCCGGTGTTTGCCGACCAGAGCGCCTACACCGGCCTGACACTGATGCTGACCGTCGTACTGTACGCCTTTTACCTGTACTGTGACTTCTCCGGCTATTCCGACATCGCCCGCGGCTGCGCCGCGCTGTTCGGCATCGCCCTGCGGGAGAACTTCAACACGCCCTATCTTTCCACCAGCTTTGTGGAGCTTTGGCGCCGCTGGCACATGAGCCTTTCCGCATGGCTGCGGGAGTACGTCTACATCGGCCTGCTGGGCGGCAACCGCAAAGGCAAGGTGCGCAAATACTTCAACGTGCTGCTCACCTTTATCATCAGCGGTCTGTGGCACGGCGTGGGCCTGCCCTATTTTATCTGGGGCGCGCTGCAGGGCGTTTTCCAGATGGTCGAAAACTTTCTGCGCGACCGCGGAAAGTACGATCTTGAGCCCAAAGGCTTCCGCTTCTGGCCGCGGGTCTTTCTGGTGTTCATCCTCAACGCGTGGACGCTCACCGTCTTCCGTGCCCCCTCTCTGGCGGACAGCGCCGCCATGCTCACCCGGCAGTTCCTGCAGCTTTCCGTCAGCGATTTCATCGCCCAGTTCACCGCGCTGGTGGGGCAGGGCTTCAACGCCACCCCGCTGCTCATCGCCGCCTATGTGGCTTTCTGCACGGTGAGCCTCGGGCTCGTCATCGCCAGCGACCTGTACCGCTATTTCCGGCTGAAGGGCGCCTGCCTTGCCGAGCACCTTGGCGCACAGCGCACCTGGGTGCGCTGGCTCTTCTACTACGGCATGCTGGCGTTCATCTTTGCCGCGTTCCTGATGCAGAACGGCAACTACGTGGGCAGCGTCAGCTTTGCCTACGGCGGCTTTTAAGGAGGTGCATCCATGCCTGAAAAGAAAAACAAGAGAATTGGTGCACTGCTGCTGAAGCTTGCGCTGTTTGTACTGCCCATCGTCCTGTATTTTGCCGTGTTCATCATTTTTGAACCCTACAACTACTTCGGCGTGCAGAACAACGCCACCGAGTCCGATCAGGTCATCTACCGCGTGCGCCAGTTCGTCAACGACCCGCAGGACGCCATCATCCTTGGCGACAGCCGCATGGCGCACATGGATATGGCACAGGTGGAAGCCCTCACCGGACGCAAATTTTCCAATCTGGCCTTCGGCGGCGCCGCCGAAAACGAGATGATCGACCTGTGCGAGTTTGCGCTGGAGCGCAACCCCGGCATCGACACCGTCTATCTGGAGGTCAGCTTCTACACCCTCAACAGCCGGTACGACAAAAACCGCGTGGCCAACATCGAGACCATCGTCACCAACCCGCTGGCCTATCTGTTCAACTTTGACTACAACATCGAGATGCTCAACCGCATCCGTCTGTACCTGCAGGGCGCCTATCTCGGCGTGGAAAACGAGACCGCCGTGGACCCCGTCACCGGCGAGCTGATGTACACCGAGGCGGATTACCACGACGAAGACGGCGCGCCGCTGCCCTACCGCCGCCAGCTGATGGAGTACAACGAGGTCATCCGTCCCATCTGCACCGGCTACACCGTCAACGAGGAGGTCCTGCAGCGCCTTGTGGAGCTTGCCGCCCTGTGCGAGGAACGCGGTGTGGAGCTGAATTTTGTGCTGCCCCCCGTTGCGGAAAGCGTCTACAACGAGATCATCGCGGGGCTGGGCATTGAGCCTCAGCTGGCCGAGGTGGTGGAGACCCTGAAAGCCACCGGCGCCAACGTCATCGATCTGGAATACTCCGCCCGTCCCGCGCTGGAGGAGTACATGTTCTTTGACGGCTTCCACGTGGATACCACCCTTGCGCTTCCCCTTGTGACGGAAATGATCTTCGGCGAATAACCCCCGTTTCCCGCTTGGACAAATGCTCTTTCCTGCCGGCAGAAATGCCCGTCATCCCGCGCCGCGGCAGTTCTCCGCAGCGCCACGATCTTCAAAGGAGGCCTTTTATGGCACTGGATTACCTGATCCTGTACGAACACATCGTCCGCGAACACGACAGCCTGATGCTGCTGAAAGCCGAGCTGGAGCGCCGCGGCCGCACGGTGGAGATCCGCCAGCTGCTGGACCGCAAAAAGCTGAAATATTTCACATGGAAAAAACCGGAGGTACTCGTCGCCAGCTGCATGTACGACAACGAGGGCATCAACAGCCACGTGTACAACAACGTGGGCGTCTGCCAGAAGGTGGTCAACCTGCATTGGGAACAGATGCTGAGCGACACGCAGGAGGAGGAGCCCTGGTTCAACTTCAACGGCAACGCAAAAAAATGCCTGCACACCTGCTGGGGCGAAAGCACCCGCCAGCGGCTGATCGCCCACGGCGTACCGGAGAAAAACGCCGTTGTCACCGGCGCGGTGATGATGGACTTTCTGCGCCCGCAGTTTGACGGCTTTTTCAAAAACAAGGCCGGCCTGTGCGCCGAGTTCGGGCTGGATCCCAAGAAAAAGCTGATGCTGTACATCTCCAGCTTCGGCTATGCCAGCATGGACGAAAAAGAGGTGAAGGAGCTTTCCGACATGGCCGGCACGGACTTCACCGCCTTTGCCGCCACCAACCGCCGCAGCATGACCACCACGCTGGAATGGTTTGACCGGTATCTCGCCTCCCATCCGGACGTGGAGCTGGTGTACCGCCGCCACCCCAGCGAGTGGAACTGTCCCGAGCTGCTGGCTCTTGCGGAAAAGCACAGCAATTTCCACATCATTTTCGAGTACAGCGTCAAGCAGTGGATCGTTGCGGCGGACGTCATCGGCATCTGGATGAGCACCGCCATCGCCGAGGTGTATTTTGCGGGAAAGTCCTGCCTGATCCTGCGGCCCTCGCCCATCGAGCACGAGTTTGACCCCGTCATTTACAAGGACGCCGCCTGCATCACCGACTACGCCGCCTTTGAGACCGCCGCCGACGCCGAGGCCGCGCCCTTCCCCATTGAAAAAGAGATGATCGAGGGCTATTTTGACGCCTCCGATGTTCCCGCCTACATCCGCATGGCGGACCTGCTGGAAGATGTGCGCGCAAACGAGCCCCGCGACCTGCCCTTCAGCGAAGGGTATCAGCCGCATTTCAACTGGCTGAAATTCTTTGCGCTGATCGGCGTACATATGATGCACGCCGTGCGCTTCGACCCCAAACGGCTGAAAAAGCTGGTGCCCGGCTTTGCCGATTTTGCCGGCCGCATCTACGGCTACATCGCCAAGGCCTATGTGCCCAAAAAGCAGCAGCGCGCCGCATACGAAAACGTACGCCGTTTTCTGCCCGAAGAGTAAGCCTTTCCCGACACCGTGCGGTCAGCCGTCGGCCAAAAAACCAGCCGCCCGCTTTGCCGCAAACGAAAATCTCAACGAAACGAGGCCCTTTCATGGCTGAAAAACGTTCCTCTGCCGAAAGCTTTATCGGCAGCATCCTCAAATACTCCGTCGCCACCTGGCTGGGGTTCCTTATCTCCGGCGCGGCGCTGATCGTGGCGGGCATCCTCGGCCCTGAAAAAACCGCCGACCCCCTCACTTTTATGAGCGCCACCGCCACGCTGATGAACATCGGCATCCTTGGCCTTGACCAGAGCCTGCTGCGCTTTTATGCCGACCCGCCTGCGGGCCGCACCGGCAACGAGCTGTTTGCCGTCTGTGTGCGCATCAGTCTGGGCGTCATGCTGGTGCTGGGGCTGTTTTTCAGCCTTGTGTGCCCGCAGTGGCTGGCCGAGACCCTGAGCTTTGCCTCTCTGGGCACACAGATCGTACCGCTGCTGTTTGTCAACGCGGCATTTTACATGCTGGTGCGCTACCTCAGCGTGCTGCTGCGTTTCGACCCCGCCGAGCTGAAGCTGTATACGCTGGAGACCCTGCTGATGCAGGCCTGCTACAACCTGTTCTATCTGTTCGCCGGTTTCTTTTTCGATTCCACCTACGCCTACGCCGTGCTCTCCATCCTCAGCTTTGCAGCGGTGGCGGGCGTGTTCTGCACCATCAAGCGCAAGGCGCTGGTCACCCGCAAGGGCAGCTTTTCGCCGGCGGTGCTGGGGCGCATTCTGCCCTACGGCCTGGCACTGGCACCCACCCAGATCATGATCTATCTTAACAGCACCTTCTCACTGGCGTTCATCGGCAACACGGTGGGCAGCACCGAAAAGGGCGTGTTCTCCTTCGGTACGCGTCTTGCCCAGATGGTCACCGCCATTCAGGCAGGCTTCGCCACCTTCTGGGGGCCTTACGTCTACGGTCATTACAAGACCGAGCAGGACCGCATCTCCACCGTACACGACGTGCTGGACGCACTGGTGTTTGCATTTTTCACCTGCCTCGTAGCGTTTGAGGACGTGCTGTTCGCCATCTTCCCCGCCTACACCGACTGCCTGCCCATCTTCCCCATTCTGATGCTTTCCGCCGTGTTCACCATTCTGTGCGAAGGCACCGTCTACGGCATTTCCATTGCCCGCAAACCTATTTTTGACACCATCGGCATTGCCATGTCGTCGCTGGGCAACATCGGCCTGTGCGTGCTGCTGGTGCCGCGTTTCGGGCTGCTGGGCGCCGCGCTTGCGCTGGCTGCCGCCAACGGCTGCATGTTCCTGTTCCGCACGCTGGTAGGCCAGCATTTTTACCGCACCGTGCGCAGCCCGCTGAAAACCCTGTGCGGCTGGGCGCTGTGCCTTGCCGTCTGCACCGGCGGCTGCCTGCTCAGCGGGCAGTTCCTGCTCAAGGGCGTGCTGTGCCTGCTTGCGCTGTGCCTGTTCGTGCTCATCTACCGCACCGAGGTCCGCTTCGGCATCGATTTCATCAAAAACTTTCTTTGCAATCGCAGCGCCGGTCAAAACAGCTGACCGGCGCTGTTTTTCAACAAAGCGGGAGCAACAAAATTCCCGGGCAGGATGCACCTCAAAATGCTCCTGCCCGGGATGATTTTTGCAGCAAGAAACAGCGCTCAGTCCCGCTGCGTCAGTTCGTCCAGCGTGCGGGTGTAGTCCGGCAGCATGACGGCGAGGAACCATTCCGCTTCGGGACATTCCATGGCACGCAGCGCCTCCATCTGCTGCGCATAGGCGGATCCAAACTCGCTGTTGCCGCTTTGCTTTTCAATGACGCATTTGATGACCGCACTCAGCCGGTCGGCAGCTTTCAGCAGCTTTTTTTCGTATGCGGTCAGGTCGGCGGCATACAGCGCGGGGCTCATGGCAGCGCGCAGCTCTTCGGGCAGCATGGCCAGCAGCTCGCCCTGTGCCTCCTGCTCGATTTTTTTGTACGCATTCTTCATCTCCGCGCTGCGGTACTTGACCGGCGTGGGCAGGTCGCCGGTGATGATCTCCGGCGCGTCGTGGAACAGCGCCGCAGCCGCCACTTTATCGGCACGGGCATCGCCGCCGTACAGCGCGTTGTTGGCGCAGCAAAGCGTATAGGCAAGCTGTGCGGTCTCTGCGGTGTGCTCGGCAAGATTCTCGGTGCGGGCACAGCGCATCAGGCTCCAGCGGGGAATGTATTTCATGCGGGAGAGCATGGCGCAGAAAGGGGAATATCCGGCTTTATTTTGCATGGTTCGGCGCTCCTTTATCGTTTACATCGGTATACGGTGCTTTCGTTCCTCATCTGTAACTAATTTTACCCCGTTTCCCTGTACATGGTCAAGCTTTTTGTGCTATAATATCTTTGTTCGCTTTTTTATGGAAAGGAGCCGTCCATGTCCATCCGTCTGATCGCAGCCGATCTGGATAAAACCCTTCTGCGCAGCGACAAAATCCTCTCCGCCTTTACCGCCGAAACGCTTCTGCGCTGCCGGGAAGCAGGCACGCGCATCGTCATTGCCACCGCCCGCACCGAAGGCTACTGCGAAGAGGTCATCCGCGCGCTGCAGCCGGACGCCGTCATCTCCAACAGCGGTGCGCTGGCCCGCGCAGGCGAGACCGTGCTGTTCGACCGCCCCATTCCCGCCGACGAGGCCGACGCCCTTATTGCGGACATTCTGCAGCGCCCCTCCTTCCGGCGGCTGACGGTGCAGACCACGCTGGGGTATTATGTTTCGCAGCCGCACGGCGGAAACCACAGCATTGTGTACGATTTTTCCGCACCGCTGCACAGACCCGCCTATAAGATCACCCCGGAACTCGGCGATCCCTCCGACGCAGACGCCCTGCGCCGCCTGCACCCGAACTGCGAGGTCGTGCGCTTTACCGGTGAGGACTGGTACCGCATCGTGGCGAAGGGCTGCGGAAAATGGCCTGCGCTGCAGGCGGCTGCCGCGCATTTCAGCGTTGATGCTGCGGATATCGCCGCTTTCGGTGACGACGTGCTGGACGATGAAATGCTTGCGGGATGCGGCTTCGGCGTGGCCGTGGCCAATGCGTCCCCCTCCACCGCCGCCGCTGCGGCATACCACTGTGAAACCAATGACGAAGACGGTGTCGCCCTGTGGCTTCGCCGCCGGTTCGCCCCGATATTTGCATAAAGCAAGGAGAACTCTCATGTCAGCATCCTCCCCTCTGCTCACCACAGCAAAACAGCAGCGCGCCAGCCTCCGGCGCAGCTTTGGACAGAGCTTTGCCGCAGCGCTCGTGCTCTTTCTGCCGTTCCTTATCATTGATGAAGGCTTTTTTCTGTACTGCGGCGATTTCAACAGCCAGCAGCAGCCCTTCACCTATCACATGACGCAGATGATCAAGTCCGCCTTTGCCGAGGGCAGCTTCCCCGCCTATTCCTGGGCGACGGATCTGGGCACCGGCTTTGTGGAGGGCTATTCGTTCTACCTGCTGGGCTCGCCGTTTTTCTGGCTGGGGACGCTGTTTCCCCAAAGCTGGACGCCCTATCTGCTGGCGCCGCTGCTTTGCCTGAAATTTGCCGTGGCCGCCACCACCGCCACGCTTTGGGCACGCCGTTATACCAAAACCACCGCCGGTGCCGAGCTTGCCGGCATTCTGTACGCCTTCAGCGGCTTCAACATCTACAACATCTTCTTCAACCATTTTCTGGACGTTGCCGCGGTGTTCCCGCTGCTGCTGTGGAGCGTGGATGAGTTCTTTGAAAACAACCGCCGCGCGGTGTTCCCGCTGACTGCCGCACTCTGCCTGTGCGTCAACTATTTCTTCTTTGTGGGTCAGGTCGTTTTTGTGGCGCTGTACTTCTTTATCCGCCTGCTTGGCCACGACTGGAAGATCAGCTGGAAAAAATTCGGCGTGTTCTGCTTTGAGGCTCTTCTGGGCGTGGGGCTTGCCATGGCCATCGCTCTGCCAAGCTTTTTCCAGGTCATCAACAACCCCCGCGTGGGCAGCTTTTACAATGGGCTGGACATCCTGTTCTACTGGCGCACCCAGCAGTACCTTGCCATCTTCACCAGCGCCTTTCTGCCGCAGGACCCGCCCTATCTGCCCAACCTTTTCCCGGATTCCGCCATCAAATGGACCAGCATGTCGGCCTATCTGCCCTTCGTGGGCATGGCGGGCGTCCTGACCTGGATGCGCACCAACAAGCGCAGCTTCTTCCATCGGCTGCTGCTCGTCTGCCTTGCCATGGCGTTTATCCCGGCGCTCAACTCGGTGTTTTACGCTTTCAATTCCAGCTACTACTGCCGCTGGTTCTATATGCCGCTGCTGGTGATGGCCGCAGTCACCGTGCGCGCGCTGGAGGACGCCCCCCGCGCCGAGTGGCTGCGCAGCCTGCGCATCTGCGGCACCATCACTTTCGCCTACCTTATCTTCATCTTCCTGCCCGACAAGGACGACAGCGGCAAACTGGTGCTCGGCATTGCGGACAACCCCGCGCGCCTGCTTGGCACGCTGGGCATCGCGCTGGGCAGCATCGGACTGCTGTACCTGCTGGTGAGGTACTGCCGCAGCCGCCGCAAGCTTATGGTATACGTCACGGCGCTTTCCATAGCGCTGGGCGTGGTCATCGGCATTTTCACCATCGCCTGCGGCAAATTTCCCCAGCGCGAGGGCGACGCCGACTACAAGATCGAAACCTACGACTACCGCGAGGACATCGCCGGCTGGTTCGATTCCGCCGACGAAAACTATTTCCGCATCGACCCCTACGAAAGCTACACCAACCTCAACCTCTGGCTCAACCGCAGCAGCCTGCAGTTCTTCAACAGCACGGTGGATCCCTCCATCATGGAGTTCTACCCCACGGTCGGCGTCAAGCGGGACGTTTCCAGCAAGCCGGAGCACGACGATTACGCCCTGCGCGGCCTGCTGAACGTACGCTACACGCTGATGCCCTCCGACCGGCTGGAGGAGTTTTATGACGAGGTCGCCTTTTCCGAGGACTGGTACTACGCCGCCACGGTAGGCACCTACACCATACTGGAAAACCAGAACTTTGTCCCCTTCGGTACCACCTACGACTACTACATCACGCAGGCGCAGTACGACTCACTGGCCGAAAGCAGCCGCGCCAATATTCTGCTGCGCGCGCTGGTGCTGAACGATGAACAGATCGACCAATACGGCGACCTGCTGCAGCCGCTTTCGGAAAGCAGTTTGAACGTGGTGAGCTATGCAGCTTACCTTGAGGACTGCGAAGACCGTGCCGCCACCGCCGCCAGCAGCTTTGTCACCGACGATGACGGCTTTACCGCCGTTATCACCACCGAAAGCGAGGAGCTTGTTTTCTTTGCCGTGCCGTACAATGACGGCTGGCGGGCCACCGTCAACGGCAGCCCTGCGCAGGTGGAAAAAGTGGACAGCGGCCTGTGCGCCGTCAAGGTCGGTGTCGGCGAAAGCACCATCCGGTTCGACTACCACGCCGTCGGCCAGAAGGCCGGTGTGATCATCACGCTGGTGTGCGCCGCGCTGTGGATCGGCTATGCGGTATTTCTGCTGGCGCTGCGGCGGACGTTCCACTTTGCCGCTGCGGAGCCCGTGCCCGCGCTGACCCCACGGCAGGAGCTTGACGCACTGGAGCCCTGGCAGCCGGAACCCGATGCCGCAGCCGGAACCCCGGCGGAAGAGATCGCAGCGGATGTGCCGGCAGTTTCTGAACAGGCCGCAGAAGTGACTTCTGAAGCGGCCGAGGGAACATCGGAGTCCGCAGAAGCACCTGAGACCGCAGAAGCACCTGAGACCGCAGAAGCACCTGAGACCGCAGAAGCACCTGAGAC
>CAZYRD010000004.1:0-22332 GCA_964649475.1 uncultured Faecalibacterium sp. | reverse complement strand
CCGCAGAAGCACCTGAGACCGCAGAAGCACCTGAGACCGCAGAAGCACCTGAGACCGCAGAAGCACCCGCGGCAGCATCCGAGTCCACGGAAGCGGCCGTGGCCGAAGAAACACCTGAGTCCGAGGCAATACCGGAAACCGAAGAAACCTCTGAAACCGTCGGAAACGGCGATTCTGAATAAGCAAAACCCATTTTACCCAAACGAAAGGACGCTACACCCCATGGATATCATCAAAACACTGGCCGAAGAGCTTTCCATCGCCCCGCATCTGGTGGACGGCACCGTCAAGCTGATCGACGAGGGCAACACCATCCCGTTCATTGCCCGTTACCGCAAAGAGGTCACCGGCAGCATGGACGACCAGCTGCTTCGCCAGCTTTCCGACCGTCTGACCTATCTGCGCAACCTGCAGCAGCGCAGGGACGAGGTCGCCGCCTCCATCACCGAACAGGAAAAGATGACCGACGCGCTGGCCGACGCGCTGGACAAGGCCAAAACTCTTGCCGAGGTAGAGGACATCTACCGCCCCTTCAAGCCCAAGCGCAAGACCCGCGCCAGCGTTGCGCGCGCCCGCGGGCTGGAGCCGCTGGCTGCCGCCATCCGCGAGCAGAAGGACAAGACCTACCCGCTGGAACTGGCCGACGCCTATGTGGACGCCGAAAAAGAGGTGCCGGACGCCGAAGCCGCCGTGCAGGGCGCCAAGGACATCATCGCCGAGGACGTCAGCGATGACGCCGCCATCCGCAGCAACCTGCGCCGCCTGTATCAGGCCACCGCCATGGTGGTATCCAAAGCCGCAAAAGAAGAGGACAGCGTCTACGCCAATTATTACGAATACTCCGAGCCTGTGGCAAGGATCGCCGGTCACCGCGTGCTGGCGCTGGACCGCGGCGAGCGGGAGGATTTTCTGAAAGTGAGCATTCAGCCGGACGCCGCCCGTGCGGTGGACGTGATCTGCCACGCCGTCGTAACAGGCGACAATGCCTGTGCCGATGCGGTGCGCGAAGCCGCGCAGGACGCTTACGACCGGCTGATCCACCCCTCGCTGGAGCGCGAGATCCGCAGCGAGCTGACCGCCAAAGCCGCCGACGGCGCCATCAAGGTATTCAGCGACAACCTGCGCCAGCTGCTGCTGGCCCCGCCCATCAAGGGCAAAGTTGCGCTGGGCCTTGACCCCGGTTACCGCATGGGCTGCAAGACCGCCGTTGTGGACGCCACCGGCAAGGTGCTTGCCACCGCCGTCATCTACCCCGTACCGGAATTCAAGCGTGTGCCGGAGGCCAAGCGCATCGTCAAGGATCTGATCGTCAAGTACGGCGTCGAGATCATCGCCATCGGCAACGGCACCGCCAGCAAGGAGACGGAGATCTTCGCCGCCGAGGTCCTGCACGAGCTGGGCCGTCAGGTGGGCTACATGGTGGTCAGCGAGGCCGGCGCCAGCGTCTATTCCGCCACTAAGCTTGCCGCCGAGGAGTTCCCCCAGTACGACGTCAACCTGCGCAGCGCCATCTCCATCGCGCGCCGCCTGCAGGACCCGCTGGCCGAGCTGGTCAAAATTCCGCCCGAAGCCGTCGGCGTGGGCCAGTACCAGCACGACATGCCCAAGGCACAGCTTTCTGCCGCGCTGGCAGGCGTGGTGGAGGACTGCGTCAACACCGTCGGCGTGGACCTGAACACCGCCTCGCCCAGCCTGCTGCAGAACGTGGTGGGCATCAACGCCACCATCGCCAAAAACATTGTGGCCTACCGTGAGAGCGAAGGCGCGTTCACCAGCCGCCGCCAGCTTTTGAAAGTGGCCAAGCTTGGCCCCAAGGCCTACCAGCAGTGCGCGGGCTTCCTGCGGGTGCCCGGCGCAAAGGACAGGCTGGACACCACCGCCGTCCATCCCGAAAGCTACCCCGCCGCCGAAGCCTTGCTGGAGCTGTGCGGCTTTACCAAGGCAGACATCGGCACACCGGCCATCGCCGAACTGGCCACCCGTGCCAAAGGCATGGGCCACAAGACCGTGGCCGAAAAGCTGGGCATCGGCGTGCCCACGCTGGAGGACATCATTGCCGAGCTGCTGCGCCCGGGCCGCGATATGCGTGACGAGCTGCCCCCGCCCCTGCTGCGCACCGACGTCATGGGCATGGAGGACCTGAAGCCCGGCATGCAGCTGAAGGGCACCGTGCGCAATGTCATCGACTTCGGTGCCTTTGTGGACATCGGCGTCCATCAGGACGGTCTGGTCCACATCAGTCAGATCTGCTCCAAATTCATCCGTCACCCCAGCGAGGTGCTGAAGGTGGGCGATGTGGTCACCGTTTATGTGATGAAAGTGGACCTTGCCAAAAAGCGCATCAGTCTGACCATGAAGCCGGAAAACGCCAAAGCCGAAGAGAAAAAACAGGCGTAAACCTCCGCCGGATATCCGTTTTTCCACCGTTCAATCAACCAAAAAAGGAGCTGATGCAGCTTTGCATCCGCTCCTTTTTTACGCGCCAAACCTCTGCACGCAAAAGGAGCCGCCGCAAAACGCGGCGACTCCTTCGAATTTACCTGTATCGGCTCGGACCGATGATCAACCGGCGTTGGAAACGACGATCTCCGTGGTGTCGCCCTTGGCGGCAGCGTCCAGAATGGCGGCGTACAGCTCGCGGGCAGAAGCGGAGGCGTAGGTAGCACCGGCGACGGCGTCAATGGCGTCGGGGTTGGTGCCGGCAGCCAGCACGTTCTCGGAGATCTGGGGGATCCACTCAGAGGGAGGAGGATCCATGGGATACTCTTCGGGGGTGGCAGCGCTCTTCTTGACGGTGGCGTCGCCTTCGGCGTAAGCATCGTACTCGGCCTCGACGGGGGCGCCGTCCTTGAAGGTAACGGTCAGATACTCAATGTAGCCATGGGAAGCGTTCTCGTAACGAGCGGTGTAGGTACCGTCCTGAGGGCCGGAAGCACAGCCGGCCAGAACGCCGCACATCAGCACAGCGCACAGGACCATCGCCAGAATGCGGGTGATCTTGCTCATGATAGGTTCTCCTTAAATTTCATTTTTGCCGGATAAAAACCGGTTATTATGCCACCGCTGTACCGCCGTTTTTCCGACAATAGCGGTAGGCACATATACTATATCATATGCAGTCTAATTGTGCAAGAGGCAGTTAAACATTTTCTTAACGATCCGCTTTTTCCGGACTATGGACGGCTCTGCCGCCGGAAATCCTTCGGCAGCCTGCCCGTCACCTTTTTGAACACCGCATAAAAATACCGGACGTCGCTGTAGCCGACCTCGTTCGCCGTTTCGATCACCGTTTTATCCGTCCGGCACAGCAGTCCGCACGCATGTTCGATGCGCAGATTCTGGATGTAGCGGATGACCGTGACTCCGGTAAGCGCCCGGAACCGGCGGCAAAAGGTGGAAACGCTGCACTCCGCCATGGCGGCCAGCTGTTCCAGCCGGAGCTCCTGTGTAAAATGCGCTCCGATATAATCCAGCACCTCGGAAAGCCCGGCGGCGCCGTCTGCCCTCTGCTGCATGTTCAGGCGGAAGATGGTGATCAGCAGCTCGATCAGACAGCCCCGCATGATCTCCCGGTAACCGATCTGCCGCTGTTCATATTCGCCCAGCAGCCGTTCGTACATATTCAGAAGATGAACATGCTCCTTGCCGCTTACCGTCACATGAATGTAGCGCTCAAAACCGCGGCGGTAAAAATCCCCCAGAAGAAAATGGTGGCTCATATCAAAAAAGTTACGGGTGGTTTTCAGGGTGGAATCCAGATATTCCGGCGTGAACAGGAAATTGTAGTCAACAAGGCTTCCTTCCGTCACACAGATCTGGTGGGGAACATCGTAATTGATCAGCGCAAGATCCCCTTTTTTCACATGGAACACCTCATCGCCGATGCGGTGCGTACCGCTGCCCTCCGCGATGTAAACGATCTCCACAAAGTTGTGGGCATGGTAGGTGGTTTTATCCGTGGGCGTTACCTTGCGGCGGTTTACATATACAAGCTCTTTTTGGATCAGCTCTTCCACTTCTCTGGTGACCATTCTGACAAGATACCCCCATAAAGAATATGCTTTCACCCGATTGCATCCTGCCGGCAGATATATTATACTGAAAACAGACACCGGCAACTGCGTCTGCCCTGGCGATTTTTCTCATTATAGCACGTCCCGTTCCGTTGACGCAACGGCATTTTAAGGCCGCTGCACCCCCGCAGCGCCGTACACAGTTTCCACAGCGAAAGGAGCGCTCCATGACGTTTGAACCCTTACGCCGCGAGCTTGGCCAATTTTATCTGCACGCGCTCACGCCCCGTGCGGATGCATTCTGTACCGCCTGCGGGCAGGAGCTGGACGCCCTGTGGCGGCCGGAGATGACGCCTTACGAGATGAAGCTGCTGCAGTACCGGCTGATCACGCAGCGCTTTGAACCGGTGCTGTTCCGCACGGTGCCGTTTTACTACGAGATGGGCACCATGTGGGGACAGTGTGACGGTGCGGGAGAATTCCGCGGGCACGACCACCCCGGCGGCTGGACCTACCGCAAAAACAGCCACCGCTACGCTGAACAGGACCCCGCCCTGTGGAAGCTGCGCTGCGCACAGGCGGACGAACTGTTTTATCTGATCTGCGGGCCTTACAACGACGTCCGGCAGCATTTCTGCTTCGAGCACCGCCCCATCTTCACTATGGGCTTGAAAGGGATCTATGAAAAAGCCCGTCTGCGCGCGCAGACCGCCGAAACCGACGAGCAGCGCACCTTTCTGGACGCCGTGTGCGAAGCGCTGCTGTGTGTGCGCACCATTGCCGAAAAATTTTCCGCCGCCGCACAGGAAAAGCTGGCCGCTGAAGCCGACGAAACCTGCCGGCGTGATCTGCAGCGCATCCGCGAAAGCGCCGCCCGCGTGCCGTGGGAAAAACCGGAGACCTTTTACGAAGCGCTCAACACGCTGGCCTTTATGCGCAAGGTCGTCGGCAGTCTGGAGGGCGTGGGCGTCAACAGCTTCGGTCGGCCGGATCTGGATCTGTGGCCGTTTTATTGCCGGGACGTCGAACGCGGCGTCCTTACACCGGAGGAGGCCTACGATCTGATCTGCCGGTTCCTGCTGTGCTTTGACCTGCATTATGATCACGACATGAAAATGGTGCTGTACGCCGACCACGAACTGGAAAACACCTATGTACTGGGCGGCTGTGACGCACAGGGCCGCACCGTGTACAACGAGCTGACCCGGATGTTTTTGCAGGCCACGCGGGAGCAGCACATCATCTACCCCAAGATCAAATGCCGTTTTTCCGCGGCTTCGCCGAAAGAGTATCTGGACGAGATCGACCGCGCCGTTCTTGCAGGCACCAGCACCGTCCTTTTTCAAAACGACGACGCCACCATTCCCGCACAGCTGCGGGCGGGCAGGCCGTTGGAGGAAGCCCGCGAGTACATCATTTCCGGCTGCTGGGATGTGAGCATCCGCGGCGCGGAAAAGTCGGACTGCGGCGCATATGTCAACCTGCTCAAGCCGTTTGAATATTCCATCCATCATCTGAACGACAAAATGGAAGCTGTGGGCATGCGTTTTGCGCCGCTGGATGACGCCGCCGATTTTGAAGAGGTGTACCGCATCACCTGTGTCAACATCCGCACGCTGCTGCAGGAGCGCGCCCGCATCACCCGGCTTGGCGGCGGTATACGCCATCTGGTCGAACCTCTTCCCCTGTTCTCCTCCACGCTGGGCGACTGCATTGAAAAAGCAGCCGATTATACCGAAGGCGGCGCGCGGTATCAGGACGACCACTACCTGTGCTTCGGCCTGCCCAACATCGTGGATTCCCTGCTGGCCATCCGCGAGCTTTGCTTTGAGCAAAAGCGCTGCAGCCTGCCGGAATACCTCGACGCCGTGCGGAACAACTGGGAGGGCCGGGAGGACCTGCGCCTGCGCGCCACCCGCTGCTGCGGCTTTGGCGACGGCAGCGCCGAAGCCGCAGCGCTTGCCGCCCGATTCCACCGCGATCTGTACGATATGACGCAGGAGCTGACCGGCACCTATGGCGGCAAGGTGCTGCTGGGCTACCTGACCTATACCGAGATACGCTGGTGGGGCGAAAAAACGCTGGCCACACCGGACGGCCGCCGCAGCGGCGAATATTTTGCGCAGGGGCTTACCCCTTCGCGGCTCAAGCGCATCCCCTCTGTCACCAGTGTGATCCACAGCTTTGATCAGCTGGATCCCGCCCTTTCGGGCGCAAACTCGGTGGTCAACATCATTCTGCCCTCCGGCGGCATGACCCCGGAGCTGTGCGAAAGCTTTCTGCGGGCCGTGGCCGGCTCGGGGATCCAGTCACTGCAGCTCAACTGCACTTCCAGAGAGGACCTGCTGGACGCCCAGAAGCATCCGGAAAAATATCCGGAGCTGATCGTGCGGGTATGCGGCTTTTCCGCAAAATTCACCAGCCTTTCGCCCGAATGGCAGCAGGAGGTCCTGACAAGGAACTTTTACGAAAGCTGATCCGGCTTTCGTCCGTCTTATACGCAACACTTTGTATGCAGAAAGGATCCGCCTATGTGGTATAAAAACAGTTTTCGCCGCAACCTGATCGACATGCACATTCCCGACTGGGAGCCCGGCTTCCTTGCCAAATTTGACCCGGAGGCCTACGCCGACGCCGTGGCCGCCTCCGGCGCGGACACCGCCATCATCTACGCCGGCAACTGCCTTGGCATGTGCTTCTGGCCCAGCCGTCTGGGCCATATGCACGGGGGCCTGCATGGCCGCGACATTTTTGGCGAGACCGTTGCCGCCTGCCGCCGCCGCGGCTTAAAGACCGTCGGCTATTACAACATCTGGAACCGCTGGGAGCATGACCACCACCCGGAATGGCGCATGCGCGACAAGGACGGTCGCTGCGCGCTGGTGGATATGGACCAGCGGTACGGCCTGTGCTGCCCGAATTCCGGCTACCGGGACTTTGTCCGCGGACAGATCGAGGATCTGTGCTCGCATTACAAATTTGACGGTCTGTGGGTGGATATGATCGGCTGGACGGGCATCACCTGCCACTGCGACAGCTGCCGCGCAGCCTACCGCCGCGAAACCGGACTGGAACTGCCCGGGACCGCGGATTTCACCTCGCCGGAATGGGTGCGCTTCCACCGCAGCCGTCAGGCATGGATGACGGACTTTTCCAAAATGGTGGTGGACACTGCCAAAGCAACGCAGCCGGGCATCTCCGTCACGCTGCAGTCCGCCTCCTGCAAGGACGGCTGGCCGGGCGGCGCCTCCACGGCATTTTTCTCTCTGCCGGACTATCTGGCGGTGGACCTGTATCTGCAGCCGTGGGAGGAAGCCTTTATCTGCAAGCTGCTGCGCGCGCTGACCAACAACCAGCCCATCGAGTTCATGGTGTCCTCCTGCGTGGACCTGAACGAGCACACCACCCGCAAGCCGCTGGAGATGCTTTCCATGCAGACCATGATGGCCATCTCGCACCAATGCGCTTTCGTTTTCATTGACGCCATCGATCCCGCCGGCACGGTGAACCGTCCGCTGTACGACGGCATGCACGGCGTGTTTGAAAAAATGGAGCCGTATCTGTCCCACATGCAGCCGGACTGGCAGCTGAAGGCCGACGTGGGCCTTTGGTACAACGTCGACAACCTCACTGACCACAGCCAGCTGGAATACGCCTACAACGTGAGCAAAAGTCTGATCCGCGCCAACATCAGCTTTGATGTGATCACCGCCCGTCAACTGGCGCAGCTGGACCGGTATAAGGTGATCATCCTCTCCGATGTGGAAATGCTGAGTGACGCCGAAACGCAGGCGCTGCGCGCCTTTGTGGAAAACGGCGGTGCCCTGTACTGCAGCGGCAGCACCGGCACGGTGGATGCTGACGGCAATGTGCGGGCCGATTTTTCCCTGGCAGAGGTGCTGGGCGTACACCGCACCGGCAAAAGCGACTGGCCGCTGAGCTATATGGCCCCCACCGAAGCCGCGGGCGGCCTGTTTGATTACTACCGCGCCGACTATCCGCTGTGTATCCCCACCCATCAGGTCACGGTTGCGGCGGACGCCGGCGCCTCCATTCTGGCCACGCTGGCCCAGACGGTACGCGACCCGGCGGACATCCACCGGTTCTCCTCCGCCATTTCCAACCCGCCCACCCAGTTTACGGACAGCCCCTGCCTGACGCTGCACACCTTCGGCAAGGGCCGCGCCATGTACGCCGCCGGCGTGCCGGAGGCCAGTCCTTACGACGCACAGCGCACGGTGTTCATCAACCTGATCCGCTCGCTGCTGACGAAGCCCTCCATGACCAGCAGCGCCCCCGCGCCGGTGCAGATCAACACCTTTGTTTCGCCGCAGGGCGACCACATGCTGGTCAACCTGCTCAACTTCCAGCACGAGTTCCCCGTCATCCCGGTACACGGCATGCGCATCTGGCTGGACACCGCCGGCAAAACCGTCCGCAGCGCCGTGTTTGCCGAAAGCGGCGCTCCCTGCCCGTTTGAAGAAAAGGACGGCGGCGTGGAGCTGCGCCCCGCCGTGCTGGACGAGTTCGCCATGATCGCACTGGTGCTGGAATAAACGGCACTGTCGGTTCTTTCTCTCTTTCGGTTCAAAATTTCATCCGCCGAACCCGTTTTCACAGCAGTAAAAAAGAGCGTCCGCGGACGCTCTTTTTTCTTTGCGCTATTCGGACTCCACAGTGCCGAGCCAGGGCGAAAGTCCGCCGGCCAGCAGTGCGGTCAGCTTGCCCCGCAGGCTTTGCGGCACCACGGGCAAGGTGTCCGCCTCCTGTGGCGTGACCCACACGCTGCCCTTCTGGCCGAGATCCGTTTCGGTCGGCGCGGCTTCTCCGTTTTCGGTTTCGGCTAGAAAAATATGCATCATGCGGTGCGTGTAGTCCGGGAATTTCTCCCGCAGCGCGCCGTCTGCGCTGATCTCCTCCGTCACAGCAAGAAAACGCCGCACCCGCACTGTCAGGCCGGTCTCCTCCAGCACCTACCACGGCTTCTTCCAGCGGTTCAAACAGGTGCTGCCCGCCGCCGGGCAGAGCATAATATTCCACGCCGTGCTCATCCATGCAGCGGTTCAGCAGCACTTTTCCGCCTTTTACCACAACGGCTTTCGCCGCGTTTCGGATAGCCATTCCGTACACTTCCTTTCCAATGCGTCCCGCCACGGGTGCGGTCAGCGGATATTGCCGTCGATGCGGAACTCACGCCAGACGTTTTCAAAGAACGTGTCGTTGTCGGGAACAGGGCGCACATCGCGCCACGCGGCGGTACAGGCACCGTCCGCCCAGCAAAGCTCCTGCACGCGGGTCTCGTCCGTGCGGGGCAGACCGTTTTCACGGGCGGGCTCGGGCCGGTACACGCCCTGCGCGTCGGCGTAGGTGGCGCTGCCGCGGGAGACGCCCACGCCGCGGGCATAGTCCTCCATGGCGGCCAGCACCATGCACTGGCACACGTACACCTGACGCAGCCGGTGGATGGCGGGCAGCTCCATGCGGGAGGACGCCTTCACCGTGTTCACCGCCGCCAGCTTTGCCTTTGTCTGTGCCAGAGCCTGCGCAAGGGTATCCGCCGCACGCTGGATGCCGCCGGCGGCGCTCATACAGGCGCGGGCCGCGGCAAAAGCGGCGTCCGCCGTTTCGCCCTCGGCATTGGCAAGCACCGCTTTATCCAGTGCGGTACACTCTGCCAGTGCGGCTTCCAGCGCGGGCAGGGCGGCCTGCACGTCAGGAGCGTTTTCGCTGCGTTTGGCGGCAATGTACTGCGACGCCCGCAGCGCGCCCACCTGTCCGGCGTTCAGCGCGCTGCCGCCGGGACGGCGCACGCCGTGGGTGGCAGCGGCTTCGCCCACGCAGAACAGTCCCTGCACCGTGGTGCGCCACCAGTGGTCAACGGCAAGGCCGCCGTTATGATGCTGGGCGCACACGCCGATCTCCAGCGGCTCGGTGACAAGATCCACCCCGTGCTCGGCGTAGAAATCCACCGCGGGCTGGTTCATGTGGGCAAGGCGGGCAATGGGCGACGCAATGCACGCGCCGGCTTTTTCCAGATAGATGCGCGCCTCGTCGGAAAGGACGTTCCACTCCGGCATGGGGGTCACCGGCTCGCGGGTGAAGTCCAGATACACGCGGCGGCCCAGCTGCTGCTGGCGCAGCACGGCAAGGTCGATGCGGCTGCTGCCCGTCGCTGCACGGCGGGCGTCGAAGGGCCACTGATAGCCCTTGAGAAAGATGGAGGTCAGCAGGTCGGACAGATCGGCAAACAGGCCGGCGGAAAGCTCATCCAGCAGAAAATCCACCTGATCCCCCTGTTCGTCCACGCTGTAAAAGCGGGGCAGCGCCTGCATGTAGGTGCCGCTGACATTCCAGCGGGGGGCAAGGCTTGCAAGACCAAACTGCCATTCCGTCAGGTTTTTGCCGGCCGCGCCGGCCTCAAAGGCAAGGCCGCTGGCGCCGGTCTGGCTTTCGGGGAAAACGCTGTGCTGCCAGATATCCGCCGGGCCGCCGGTGGCCAGAATCACATTATCGCACAGGCAGGCACAGTATTCGCCCGCGGCGCTCATGCCCAGAACGCCTTTGACCGCACCGTCCTCTGTCAGCAGCTTCACTGCCTGAAAATCATCAAACACCGGCAGACCGGCTTCCCGTGCGGCGGCTTCCAGTTTTTCCGTCATGGCGCGGGAGGTGTAGGGGCCCACGCTGGAGGCGCGGCCGGCGGGGTCGTGGTCGGTTTTGTAGCCGACGTACCGGCCGAAGGGGTCGCAGGGGAACGGCACGCCCAGCTCGCACAGAGAGTAGAAGCACCGGGTGGAGAGCGCCGCTTCGCACAGGGCGTGGTCGCCGTCCGCCGCACCGCCGCCGAACAGGTCGGCAGCCATGGCCTCCACACGGTCCGCGGTACCCACCGCGCCCAAGCGGTAATAGGTCTGCTTGTCCGAACCGGCATTGCGGCTGGTACCGGCCTTGGTGCCGGCACAAAGCAGCACGGCGTCGGTGTCCGGCTGCTTTGCCAGCCGCCACGCCGCAGCCCAGCCCGCCGCACCGGCGCCCAGCACGGCGGTTTTGCACACGATGGCGGGAACGCTGCGCCCCGCGATATTCAGGCTGATCTCTTTCATAAAGCCTCTCCTTTATTTACAGTTCCGCGCGCTGCGGCCCGCCGCATCACAGACGGCGGATGTGGAAACCGCCGTCCACGTCGATGACATCGCCGGTGGTGTAGCGGTAAGCGCCGGGGGCACACAGATGGCTGACCACGTTGGCGATGTCCTCGGGATAGCCCCAGCGGCGGATGGGGAACACGCCGTCCTCGATCATTTTGTCGTATTTGGCGTGTACGGTGCTGGTCATATCGGTGGCGATGACGCCGGGACGGATCTCGTGCACCAGCACGCCCTCGCCCGCCAGACGGTCGGCATACAGCTGGGTGAGCATGCTGACGCCCGCCTTGGAGACGCAGTATTCGCCGCGGCTTGTGGAGGACACCTCCGCCGAGCAGGAGGAGATGTTGACGATGACGCCGCGGCAGCCGGTGTCGTCCGGCTGCTGAGAGATCATCTGCCGCGCCACCAGCTGCGTCAGGAACATATTGCCCTTGGTGTTGATGCCCACCACGCGATCAAAGCTTTCTTCCGTCATCTCCAGCAGATCGGCACGCACCAGCGGCGCAACGCCGGCGTTGTTTACCAGCACGTCAATGCGGCCGTAGGCGTCCATTGCACCGTTGACGGTGGCGGCACGGCCTTCGGCGGTGGAGATGTCGCCCTTGACATAGGTGTAGTCGATGCCCTCGGCGTCAAGCACAGCCAGAGCCTCGGTGTATTTTTCCTTTTCGCCGATGTCCATCAGCACCACGGCGTAACCGTCACGGCCCAGCTGACGGGCGACGGCATAGCCGATACCGCGGCCGGAGCCGGTGACAACTGCAACTTTTTTCTCAGTCATGATCCTGTTTCCTTTCCTTACTTGGCGGCTGCGGCGGCACGGGCGTCCGCCTCGGCACGGTATTGCTGGTACAGAGGGCCGTAGATCTTTGCATTGCGGATGACGCAGCCGGTGCGGCCGTGGTCGCGCATGATCTGGGTACAGCGGCTGCAGGCCACGCAGCATTTATTGGGCTGCATGGCATTTTCGGTCATAACGTCATGGGGAGCATCCGGGTAGGCGATGCTGCCGCGGCCAAAGCCCACCATGCGGGCGGTGCCCGCCTGCAGGTTTGCAGCGCCGAAATAGGGTGCGTACTGCCGCAGCCAGGTATAGCCGTTGCCGATGACAGGCACATCCCCTGCGGCCTGCTGCACAAGGCTTGTCAGCCAGAACAGGCGGCGCACACTTTCCAGCGGGTGCTCCTCCGGCGTGGGAATGCCCTGGCTGGAGGTATCAAATGGGCGGGTGACCTGAGGATAGATGTAATAGGGGTTGCCGGCGGAGTTGCTCAACAGATCCACGCCCGCCTCGCAAAGCAGCATTGTCAGCCGGATGGGCTCGCTTTCGTCAAAGCCCCAGACGCCGCCGTCCGGCAGCTGACCAAAGCCGTAGGGGTACGGGTGTGCGTCAAACACATTGAAGCGGCTGGCCACGATGAAATCCGGGCCGACGGCCTCGCGCACGGCACGCACGGTGTCCAGCAGCAGACGGGTGCGGTTTTCAAAGCTGCCGCCATACTTGCCGGGACGGGTGTGGCTGGCCAGCAGCTCGCTCATCAGATAGCGGTGGCAGGCCTTGATGTCCACGCCGTCAAAGCCGGCCTTTTTGGCCAGCAGGGCGCTGTGCACATAACGGGCGGGCAGGCTGTCCAGATACTCGTCGCTGCATACGGCGCTGTCGTCCTTCACGCCGGTGCGGCCATCCAGAATGGGGTCGCGCTGAGGCACGATGGGCGCAGGGGTATGCCCCACCGGACGGGAGTACCGGCCGCTGTGGGTCAGCTGCAGAATATGCACCGGTCTTGCGCCGTTTTTCTCAATGGCAGCGGCGTTGCACTCCTTCAGCAGCGCGGCAAAATCCTCCACATTGTCGTCGGTCAGCATCATCTGAAGCTCGTTGGCGCGGCCTTCCGGCACCACGGCACAGGCCTCCCACCACACAAGGCCGGAGCCGCCCGCGCAAAAGCGCAGATACCGGTCGCGCAGCAGCTCGCTGGGGCCGCCGGAGGGCAGCGCGTCGCAGCCTTCCATGGGCAGCACCGCCATGGCGTTGGGGGCGGTGCGCGGGCCGATCTTCACCGGCTGCTTCAGGACGGAGAGGTCCCGGCTGCAGGCGAGGTCGATGCCCAGCGCCGCAATTTTTTCCTCCACCTCTTCCAGAGAGGCAAAATTGAATTTTTCATGCTGTGCCATAGAGCCTTAATTCTCCTTTTCTTTCAGTTGGGCCAGACGCTTGTCGGCAAAGGCCTTGACCTGCATAAACTGCTCCACGGAAACCGCCAGCCAGCTTTGCTTGCAGCGGGCAAGCCAGATACGGCCGAGCTCCATGGCGTACCCGCCCGCAAGTGCGCTGACCTGCGGCCAGAGGGTCTTTTCCCCTGCGGCATCCCCCGCCTGCTGCGCCTTGACGGCGCTGCCGAACAGACAGGCGGCCTTGACCAGCCGGACCGCAAACCGGAACTCCTCTTTGATCTGCACGGCATCCGGGCAGCGCATATCGCTGGCTTCCAGCGCGGGCAGCAGAGAATCCAGATACGCGGGCACGCGCTCAAACGCGGCGGCGTCCACCGCTTCGGCGGCGGAGGGCTGCCGGGCAAACCACAGCCACATGGCCTGCGTCACATTGCCCACGGTACGGCCTTCGTACCGCTGGTAGCGGCCCGCATCCAGCACAAACCGGCCCATACGGCGGTTTGCATCCTCAAAAACGTGCAGATCCAGCGCTGCGGCAAGGTCGATGAATTCATTGTTTTCCACGCCCCACGCCACTGCCGCGCCGTAGGCCATGCCGGAATACCCGGCGGAGATGCTTTGCAGGTGGCCGGCGTCGCCCCAGTCGGTGGTCAGCAGACCGGCCGCACCGTACTTTTGGCCCATGCGGGCGCTGCGGGCGATATTGGGCATCATTTTGTCGGTAAAGCCCAGATAGCAGTTCCACGCACCGGTGCCGGGGCAGACGTAATATTCGATGCCCAGCTCCTGCAGCCGCTTCAGGTTCTCCTCGTGAGGCGCGTCGGCGGCATAGCCCCAGTCCAGCAGGATGACGTCCTTGGGCAGGCGGGCAAGCGCCGCCGGATCGTGACGGATGATATCGTCCCAGATCAGCGGGCGGCGGCCGGCTTTGGAGGCCACCCCGCACACCTTGCACAAAAAGTCGGTGTACACCGCCTCCAGACCGCGCTGCTCGCATTCCGCCTTGCTGGCGCCCTGCCCCAGCTCCAGCGTCTCGTCGCAGCAGATGTTGTATTTGTCGCTGGAGAAATAGGGCAGCAGGTCGTCCGCCAGCTTCTGCACCAGCTCCAGAGAACGGGGATCGCCCGGGTTCAGACAGCGGGGATCGGGCACAAATTCGCCGTTGAAGGTAAAGCCGCCGGGACATTCCGCCAGATGACGGTACTTCTCCTTCAGCCAGACGTCCATATGCCCGAAGTTGTTCTGGGTGGGCACCAGCTCGATGAAGCGCTCCTTACAGTAGGCATCCAGCGCAAGGATGTCCTCGCCGGTCAGCAGCTCGCGGCCCGTCCACATTTCGGGGAAGGATGGGTATGCAAAAGGCACGCCCTCCATATACAGTTCCAGATGGTTGATCTTCCACGAGGCCAGCCGGTCCACAAGGGCAAACAGCTGCTCGCGCTTCGGCACACGGTTGCGGCCGATGTCCAGCATATAGCCGCGCACGGGATAGTCCGGCGCATCCGCAATATCCACCTGTGGCAGGCTTGCGGCATCCTCTGCCAGAAGCTGATCCAGCGTTGTCAGAGCGTAGAACGCACCGGCGGGCCCGGCGTAGCCGATGCACACCTGCGCAAAGCCGTTTTGGGCGGCGCGTACCGTCAGGGTATAGCCCTCGGCGGCAAGACTTTCGTCCTTTTTCAGCACCACGGAAGGAGTTTCGCAGCAGGCAAGCGCGATCCTCAGCTGTGCCAGACGGTGACGGCGGGCGGCACAAAGCGCCGGATACAGCGCACGGTCGTCCGCCAGCAGAACGCCGTCGGTCACAAAAGGCAGCGTTCCGTTTCCGGTGCGCACAATGCTTTTGGGTGCGGGAAGCAGGCACAGACCCAGCGCCTCGGCATTGTTGGCGGGACGCTCGCGCAGGCCGCGGCGGATGAGCCAGCCGTTCAGCACGCGGGCCTCCTCCGCCAGTGTTTCAATGCGGTCATCCGGCATGAACTCCAGGATCAGCGCGTGGTCCTCGTCTTTGCGCAGACCATTCTCCAGCAGAGTCAGCCGCTTTTCCCATTCCTCATTGTGGGCGGCAAGCGGCAGCTTGTCGTTTTCGGAGTTCTGCGGAAATTCCGGGTTGTATTTCCAGCTGAACACATGGACATTGGTGATCACACCAACCAGCTGCCGCAGCGCCTCCAGGTCGTAGATCTCATCCATGCGCTGGTTGGGCTGCCAGTACATGCGCAGAGCGGGGCTGTTCACCCGCTCCACAAACCGTTTCGCCGCCGTCCAGTGGTTGGTCAGCGACCAGTTGTGGCATTCCAGCGAAAGCACCAGACCCTTTTCCTCCGCTTTTGCGGCACAGGCTTTTGCTTCGGCGGCAAGAGCATCCCACTCTTCGGCCGTCAGCTCTTCCGCGTTTTTGCCGCCGCCCCAGATGCGTACATCCCGCACGCCCAGCGCCGCTGCACTGGCAAGCAGCGCGTCAAATTCCTGCGGGGTGCTGCTGCCAAGCCGGTAGTAGCCGCCGTAGGAAAGGCACTGCAGGCCTGCGGCCTCGGTGGCGGCACGCACCGCTGCGGCGGTCTGCACATCGCCTGCGGGCACATGCACGTCGCTGCCCCATTCAATGCCGTCCAGCCCTGCGGCAGCAACGGCGTCAATGATCTCCTGAATGGAATATTTACGGAAAGAAATGGAACACACACCGGTTTTCCACATATTGCAATTCTCCTTTATTTCCGCTTGAAAAGCGTTCCGTCAGGCCATCGTTTCCAGCATTTTTTCGCTCACTTCATACAGCGGCTGTTCGCCGCTCATAACGCGCTCATACTCCTCGATCATGTACTGCGCCATGCGATGCACCTCATCGTTCAGGCTGCCGGCGATGTGCGGGGTAAGCAGCACGTTGGGCATGGAGTAGAAGATATGATCCTGCGGCAGGACCTCGGGCAGGGTGACGTCGATGAGCGCCATACGGGTGGGGACTTCCTTCAAAGCACGGATCATCCCCTCGTCGTCGATCTGTGCACCGCGGCCGGTGTTGATAAAGGTAGCGTCCGGCAGCATGCGGGAGAAATGCTCATAGGTGAGCATGCGCTGTGTGGCGGGCAGGTTGGGCAGGTGGTTGGAGATGGTCTGACAGGTGGCGAAGATCTCCTCCAGAGAAGCCTTCTTTGCACCAAGCTCTGCGGCAGCTTCATCGGACAGGTACGGGTCGCAGACCAGCACCTCCAGCTTGCGGGCAGCCAGTGCCTTAATGACCATTTTACCGATCTGCCCGGCAGCAATGATGCCCACGCGGCAGCCGTAGTTGCCGGGGCAGCGGTTGCAGGCATCCCAGGCTTCGTCGCGGCGTCCCACGCTGTGCAGCCGCATGGCGGCGAAATAGCCCTTATTGGCCAGCAGCACCTGTGCCACGGTGAATTCCGCCACCGGCACGGCGTTGGCCTGCCACGCGCTGAAAATACGCACGCCGCGTGCCATGTAGGGGCGCGCAAAGCCCTGCACCGAACCCGCGCCGTAATACAGGTATTTCAGGTTTGGCAGGCACCGGGCGATCTGCTCCTCCGTCAGCGCCGGGGTACCCCAGGTGGAGAACACACATTCCACATCCGCATACTTTTCGGGTTCAGCCAGCAGCATCTCCTCCGTGACAGTCTCCGTGCTGCACAGACCGCAATGCTCCATCAGATGCTGCTTCTGCTGTTCCGTGTACACATAATTCATCCGTTCATCCAGACCAAACAGGATCGCTTTCATTCTTTTCCTCACCTTTCTTTTTGTCTGCGGCAGCGCCGTATATCATTCCAGTATCATTGTACCCGTTCCCGCCCGCGCGGGCAAGAGGTTTTGACAAGCTGCCGTCTTTTCTGTTATCTTTCCATAGAAAAGTAGTATTGTTTTTATGCAAAAAGATGCCCGCCGTGCACGCTGCACGACAGGCATCCTCTTATCTCAGTCGTTCTCTTCCGCCGGTTCGATATCCTCCCAGGCAATGTGAGACATCAGGGTCTCGTAACGGCTGCTTCCGAACGCGACCTCCTCAAAGCCGACATGACCGTCGCCGTACCGAACGGCAAAGCGCTCAAACAAAACCACTTTGGACCGGAATATGTTGATATCCACATTTTTGTATGCACCACCCAGCCGTTTAACCCCGACGATCTTCCTCGCCAGAAGCTGCTTCTCGCGTTCTTCCTCATACGCCCGTTGTGCTGCCTGCCTTGCGGCAACGCGCTCCGGTGCATTTGCCTTTCGGGCCGCATTGCGGACGCCGAACACGATGCCGAACACCGGCAGCACGAACATGCCGATCATCGCCAGCACAATGCCGGCATCCGTTCCGGTTTCCGTATACCATCCCGCACCGCCGATCACCGCGGCAGCCGCGGCCGCAAAGAAGTACCAACCCTTCATCTGTCACACCTTTTGAGGAACGCTCCTCCCCCGATCCGCTTACTTCGCCTGCATGAAGCAGGCGCGGTTCTGCCAAAGATAGATGACGCCGGACAGCAGCGTGACGGCCGCCACCAGCCAGCACAGCACCTGCGTGCCAAGCTGCACCACGCCGACAGCGTCGGCCGGGGCCAGCGCGGCAGCGGCATAATAGGCGATGATGGTGACCATCTGCAGCACGGTTTTGATCTTGCCCCAGATGTTGGCGGCAATGACGGTACCGTTGGCAGCGGCAAGGCAGCGCACACCGGCCACGGCGAACTCGCGGAACAGGACGATGGCCAGCACCACGGGGTGGCACACGCCGTCCGCCATCATGTACAGCAGCGCAGCGGTGGTGAGCATTTTATCCGCCAGCGGATCGGCAAATTTCCCGAAATCGGTGACAAGGCCCTGCTTGCGGGCGATATTGCCATCCAGAAAATCGGTAAAGCTGGCAGCGGCAAACACGATGCAGGCCAGCAGGTTCATCAGGCTGTTGTTTGCTGCGGTGCCGTAGCCGCCCAGCGCGGCAAACACCATGAACACAGGTACCAGAACGACACGCAGCAGTGTCATTTTGTTGGGCAGATTCATAAACAATTCCCCTTTCCGTTATTCGGCAAGTTCGCCGTACAGATCGTAAACGTCGCTTTCCTCCACGCGGATGCGGTACATTCCGCCCGCCTCCAGCGTCTGTTCGCTCTTTACATAGCACAGCGCGTCGATGTCCGGCGCATCCGCCGCGCTGCGGCAGACGAACAGATCCTCCTCAGGGTCGTAATCATCGCACATGACGGTGATGACCCGTCCCACCAGCGCGGCCTGCTTTTCGGCCATAATGCCGGTCTGCAGCTGCATAACGCCGTCGGCACGCTGGGCGCGCACCTCTTCGGGGATCTGATCCGGCATGCGCTCGGCAACGGTGCCCTCCTCGGCGGAGAAGGCAAAGCAGCCCAGCCGCTCAAAGCGGGCACTTTCCACAAAGGCACACAGCTCCTCGTACTCCGCCTGCGTTTCGCCGGGGTAACCCACCAGCAGCGTGGTGCGCAGGGTGATGTCCGGCATGGCGGCGCGCAGGCGGGCCACGGCGCTTTCGATAACGGCGCGGTCGCCCTTGCGGTTCATGCTTTTCAGCACGCGGTCATTGATGTGCTGGATGGGCATATCCAGATAGTGCACGATATGGCGGCTTTCGGCCATGGCGGCGACAAAATCGTCGGTGATGCGCTCCGGATAGGCGTACAGCAGACGGATCCACTCGATGCCGTCCACCTTATCCAGCTCCCGCAGCAGCGCGGCGATGCGGTTTTCGCCCAGATCGTCACCGTAGGCGGTGACGTCCTGCGCCACCACCACGATCTCCTTTACGCCCTCCTCCGCCATCCAGCGGGCCTCGGCGAGGATGTCCTCCATGGGACGGCTGCGCAGCGGGCCGCGAATGCCAGGAATGGCGCAGTAGAAGCACTTGTTGTCGCAGCCCTCGCTGATTTTCAGGTAGGCGAAATGATTGGGCGTGCCGATGATGCGGCTGCCGCCCAGCGGCAGATCGGACTTGGGGCCGTAGCACTGCTGCTGTGTACCGCCGGCAAGCGCACGCTCCACAATGCCGACCAGATCCGCATTGCTGCCCATCCCCACAACGGCGTCCACCTCGGGGATGGACTCGGCCAGTTCCTCTTTATAGCGCTCGGCAAGGCAGCCGGTGACGACGACCTTCACGTCCCGGTCCCGCTTTTCGGCACAGGCGCCGAGGATGGCCTCGATGGATTCCGCCTTGGCACTTTCGATAAAGCCGCAGGTATTGACGATGATGACGTCCGCTTCGGAAAGATCCGCCGTGGTCTGCCAGCCCTTTGCCAGCAGCGCATGGCAGTACACATCGGCGTCCACCTGATTTTTGGGACAGCCCAGACTGATCACTGCAAGTTTCAAAATACGTTTCTCCTTGATGTATGATGGTAAAAGAAGGCACCGCCTTCGGTCATTCCTCATCCAATTCCGCCAGTACACGGCGCACCAGCGCACCGGAGTATCCGCGGCGCAGCAGCGCCGCGGCAACGTTGTCCCGTTTACCTGCCGCCAGCTTGCTTTTGTACTGTTTTTCCACCAGCGCCCGCAGCGTTTCCTCTTCCTCCTGCGGCAGCTGTTCCAGCGCGGCGGCACGCTCTTCGCGCCCCACGCCAAGCCCCGCCAGCGTCCGGTCGATCTCCCGGCGGCTTTTGCCCTTTTTGGCAAGATGCGCCGCGCGGCGCACGGCAAAAGCCGCGTCATCCAGAAGCCCCAGCCGGTGCATTTCCGCAACGGCAGCCGCAGCAGTGAGCTCATCAAATTTTTCGCACAGCTTGCGGTACAGTTCGCCGGAGGCGTGATCCCGCACGGAAATGTACTGCAGCGCCCTGTCCTTGGCGCGGCGAAGGTCGCTCCGGCTGCGGACAGCCTCCAGCTCGGCGGCAGAGAGCCGCACGCCCGGCTTCAGATGCTGCAGCACGCAGGTCTCCTCATCCACGCTGAACAGAAACTCCTCTTCCCCGGCGATGTTCCGACAAAACAGCGCCATACGGCCTTTTCCGGTGGGGCGGACGTCGCTGAGGACAGCGCCGCCGGAGGGCAGCTGCCGTGCCGCAGGCGCAAAGCTGCGTTTTTTCCGGCCGGAGGACACCGGTGCATCCGCGGCGTCCTCTTCCGGAAAAGCATTTTCCGTCAAAATTGCCGGTACAAAAGTGCCGTCCGCGGCGTTTTCTTCCATAAAATCACCGTACAGGGCATCTTCATCCGCAGAATCACCGTCAGGATCCACGTCCGCAAACGGGACCCAGTCTTCTTCAAACGCCGAAAAGTCCGCCGAAGGTTCTTCGGCAGACGTTTCCGGTTCGTTTAAGCGATATACTTCAGGCAGAGGCGGAAGCGCACATCCCTTTTCACAGTCCTGTGCATCGTCCTCTTCACCGATCCAGCGCAGCAGGCTCATTCATCCACCGAAATGTCGATGTCGATGCTTTTTGCGCGGGCGGCGCTGCGGCGGGCCGGAGCGGGCTCGGCGGCCTCCTGCGCCGGTGCGGAAGCAGCAGGCGCGGCAGGGGCGGCAGGCTTCACCGCAGACTTGCGGCCGCTGAGCTTATCCGCATTGGCACGCACGGCGGCTTCGATCTCGGCGGCCAGCTCGGGGTGCTCCAGCAGGTACTTTTTGGTGTTGTCGCGGCCCTGACCGATGCGTTCTTCCTTATAGCTGAACCACGCGCCGCTCTTTTTGATGATCTCCAGCTTGACGCCCAGATCCACCAGCTCGCCCACCTTGGAGATGCCCTCGCCGAACATGATGTCGAACTCGCCCTCGCGGAAGGGGGGAGCCACCTTATTTTTGACGACTTTGGCACGGGTGTGGTTGCCGATGACGCTGCCGCCCTCTTTCAGGGCTTCCACGCGGCGCACGTCAATACGCACGCTGGCGTAGTATTTCAGCGCCATGCCGCCGGCGGTCACTTCGGGGTTGCCGTAAATGACACCCACCTTCTGGCGCAGCTGGTTGATGAAAATGCAGATGGTGTTGGTTTTGCCGATGATACCGGTGAGCTTGCGCAGCGCCTGGCTCATCAGACGGGCCTGCAGGCCCACGTGGCTGTCACCCATCTCGCCTTCGATCTCCGCCTTGGGCACCATGGCGGCGACCGAGTCGATGACGATGATGTCGATGGCACCGCTGCGCACCAGCGCTTCGGCGATCTCCAGCGCCTGCTCGCCGCTGTCCGGCTGGGACACCAGCAGGCTGTCGATATCCACGCCCAGTGCCGCCGCGTAAACCGGGTCCAGCGCATGCTCGACGTCAATAAACGCGGCCTCGCCGCCGGCCTTTTGCGCTTCGGCCACGGCGTGCAGCGCCAGCGTGGTCTTACCGGAAGACTCCGGTCCGTAAATTTCCACAACGCGGCCGCGGGGCAGGCCGCCTACGCCCAGCGCCAGGTCCAGCGAAAGGCTGCCGGTGGAAACGGCCTCCACCTGCATGGTGGTATTCTGGCCCAGCTTCATAACGGCACCCTTGCCGTAAGTCTTTTCGATCTGGGCGATGGCGGTGTCCAGCGCCTCTTTGCGGTTTTTATTCATATCTGCTGCCATTGTGTCAGTTCCTCCGGTCGTAATACTACTTTCAGTTGTAATATACAATGTTTCGGGACAAAATGCAAGACCTTTTTCAAAAAAAGTTGTCCGCTCATGCTGAAAGACCGATAATCCGGCTTTTCAACCGTGCCGCACCGGAAAATTCTGCCCGCTGCGGCGGCTTTTTTTCAGCGTCTTGCGGTAATGCAGCGGTCCCGTCCGGCGGCGTCCTGATGCAGACGAATCTCCCGCCAGCCGTTTTCACGCAGCAGGCCGCACACTGCCGCCCCCTGCGCCGCGCCGATCTCCAGCACCAGCGCACCGTCCGGCACCAGCTTTTGCAGGCAGGTCTGTGCAAAAAAGCGGTAGAATTTCAGCCCGTCCCCGCCGCCTTCCAGCGCCATGGCGGGCTCGTGAGTGACCTCCGGCTGCAGCTGCGTCATCTCCTGCCCCGTAAGATAGGGCGGGTTGGAGACGATGAGCGCTGC
>CAZYRD010000003.1:0-36102 GCA_964649475.1 uncultured Faecalibacterium sp. | reverse complement strand
CTCCTGCGCCAGCAGTGCCAGTACGGCGGCGTCCAATGCCATGGGGGGGGTACTCCTTTCGTGTAGAAAAGCGACCCCGGCAAGGGCGGGATCACAGAGTCAGAAAAACGTCCTTCATGCGTTCGCTTGTCAGAACCGTGAGTTCCGGAAAAGCTGCGGCGATCTTCTCTTTCAGTACGGCGGCAATTGGGGCTTCGGTGGCAAAATGCCCGGCCTCCACAATGCCCAGTCCGGCATCAGCGGCATCCAGCGCCTTGTGATAGCCCACCTCGCCGGTGAGCAGCACATCCGCACCGGCGGCAAGGGCGTCCTGCACATAGTCGCCGGACCCGGTAACGATGGCCACCCGGCTGACGGTGCGGCCGTTTTCCACATAGCGCACCGGCGTATGCAGCACCTCTTTGCAGCGGGCGGCCAGCTGCGGCATAGTCATCGGCTGCAGCAGCGTGCCGATGCGTCCCAAATGCTCGTCGCCGTCCACCGTGTAGGTCTGCACGCCGCTTAACCCCAGCAGCGCGGCAAGGGTGTCGCCGGTGCCGCCCGCCGCACAGTCCAGATTGGTGTGCATGCAGACAGCGGAAATGCCCGCGCGGGCCATTTTATATATTACATTATTATAATGGAGCTCCTTCAGAGGGCGGAAGATGACCGGATGGTGCGCCACAATGAGATTGCACCCTTTTTCGATGGCTTCCTCCACCACGGCACCGGTGATATCCAGCGCGGTGAGCACGCCGGTGACCGGGCCTTCGCTTTCCAGCAGCAGACCCACGTTATCCCAGCTTTCCGCCAGCGCGGGCGGCGCAAGCTGTTCCAGCATATGCAATACATCCCGAACCATCACCTGCATCGTTGTTTCACCTCATTCCGCAGCGCGCGCAGTTCGGCACGCTGTTCTTCTGTATAACGGGCGCCCGCCGTTTCGCCGGCGAGCTGGCGCTCCAACTGTTTCAGCACCTTTTGCCTGTACGCCTCGGCGGCTTCGCCTTCGGCATCCGCCAACAGGCCAAGCCGGCAATAAAGCTCATCCGGCGCAAAGGCATTTCCCGTCCAGCGGGCGGCCAGCGCCGTATAGGGACGCTCCGCCGCAACGGCAGCCGTCTCGGTTTCCAGCGCGTAGCCGTTTTCGGCAAGCCAGCGGCGAAGCACGTCTGCCTTGCTGGCAGGCACGGCAATGATGCGCACCCCGGCGTCCTTTGTCCACGGGGCGGCCTGCAGGATCTGGCAGGCGGTGATGCCGCTGATGCCCGCAAGAACGACGGTATCCACCTCGCCGGGCAAAACGCAGCAAAGGCCGTCGGCCAGCCGGCATTCCACCAGCGGCCCACAGCCTGTTTTCTCCACAAGACGCCGCGCTTTTTCCAGCGGCTGGGGGCGCACGTCAATGGCGATGACTTTGGAGGCCCGGCCGCTTTTGGCCAGATATACCGAAAGCTTGCCATGATCGCAGCCCACATCCGCCACCCGCGCACCGGGTGCTACCAGCGCAGCGGCGGCGGCAAGACGCTCGTCCAGATACAGCTTTTCCTCCGGCGCGGACGCGGTACTCTGCGGCAGAGCATCCGCACCGGCGCTGCTTTTCAGCGGCATCAGCCGTTGATGTGAGCGTTCAGCTTGGCAACCAGCTCGTCCGCGTCGGTGCCGTGGACCATGCAGGCCTCTTCAATGCTTTCGCCGCGGGAGTGGGGGCAGCCCAGGCAGTGCATGCCGATCTCGAAGAAGTACTTGGCGGTGTCGGGCGCAGCGTCCAGAATATCGCCGATGATGGTCTTTTTGGTGATAGCAGTCATAATATACCTCTTTCTTCGCGTGTGCGAATATCGTTTTTTGATCCTCAGTGGATGAAATCCAGCAGCTGCACACCGCCGCCGTACCGGATGCTTTCGTCCGGTACCAGCTTGCCGTCGCAGAACTTTACGGGGTTGAGCGGAGCCTTGACGCAGCGCACCAGATTGCGTACGCGGGTCTCATCCTCGGGGGTGACCAGCAGGTAGCTGATGCCCTCGCGCTTGGCACGGCCGGTGCGGCCGATGCGGTGCAGGTAATAGTCGTTGGAATCGGGGATATCGTAGTTGAACACCACTTCGATATCGCTGATATCAATGCCGCGGGCGGCAACGTCGGTAGCGACCAGAATGGCAAACTTGTCGGCGCGGAAATCGCCCATGACCTGGTTGCGCTCTTTCTGCGACATATCGCCGTGGATGCAGTCGGCAAGGAAATTGCGCTCGCACAGGGCGTCACACACCATGGAGGTGGTGTACTTGGTGTTGCAGAACACGATGGCCCGCTTGTAGCCTTCGCCGATCATGATCTGGCTGATATCCGTCACCTTGTTGCGGCCGGTGGTGCGCAGCGAGTACTGGGTGATCTTGGGCTGGCTCTCCTCCACGGGCAGCACGGTGATCTCCTCGGGATCATCCTGATACAGCCAGCCGATATCCATCACCTCGCGGCTGATGGTAGCGCTGAACATCAGCATCTGCTTTTTGTTTTTCAGCAGATCCAGAATGCGGCGCACATCCTTGTAAAAACCCATATCCAGCATTTCGTCCGCTTCGTCCAGCACCACGCGGGTGATGTTTTTCACCTGCAGGGTGCGGCGGTTGACATGGTCCATAAAGCGGCCCGGCGTGGCCACCACAATATGGCAGCCGCCTTTCAGGTAGTCGATCTGCTTGTTGATATTCTGCCCGCCGTAGATGCAGGCGATGCGCGCCCAGGGCTTGAAGGCGCAGAGATTTTTCAGCTCCTCCACGATCTGGATGCACAGCTCGCGGGTGGGACACAGGATCAGCGCCTGCGGGTCCTTTTCCTCCTGCGCAAGGTTTTCGATGAGGGGGATGCCGAAGGCACAGGTCTTGCCGGTGCCGGTGGGCGCCTTTGCCGTGACGTCACGGCCCTCCAGCATAAGTGGAATGACCTTGGCCTGCACCTCGGTCATTTCGGTGAAGCCCATTTTCGCGATCGCCTGTTTCATCTCCGGCGAAAGCGGCAGAGCGTTGTAGTCAGTCTGCAGTTCCATGTATTACTCCATTCTTTATCCAATCACATATACGGATAAAGTATAACACATTCCGCCTGCAGATTCCAGTCCCGAAACGGATTTCGCATCGTTTTTTACAGAAAAATCATGCTTTTTTCGTGCTTTTGCGCAAAGAAAACAGCATGCGCAGCTGCGCGGGCGTAAAGCTGCGCAGCAAAAGCAGCAGGCCGCAATACACCGCCGCCATGCCTGCCCCCACGCACAGCGCCGTCCACAGGCTGCTCCACCCTGCAGCCAGCAGACGCACGCGAAGCCATCCGCCGCCAAAAAACACCGCCGCTGCGGCGCCCAGCGGCCGCAGCACCCAGTGCGACCAGTCCGTACGCATTTCGCTCACCAGCAGGACGCGGTTTGCATGCAGCAGCGCAGTGACCACATTGTCCGCCAGCATCATCCACAAAAAGCCCTGCATACCCGCCATCGGCACCAGCACGGCGATCAGCCCCAGCCGCACCAGCACGTTGATGATGGAGTATTTCAGGGTGATCTTCTGCTCGCCAAGGCCTTTCAGCATACCTTCGGCGACGTTTTCCAGATACATGAACGGCACCAGCGGCGCCAGCACGCGCACATAAAAGCCAATGCCCTGCCCCGGGTAGATCAGCTCGCACAGCTCATCTGCCAGCAGGTACAGCCCCGCCGCCACGCCGATGGCCGCCGCCAGCGTGATGTGCAGAGAAAGCCCGATCACCTGCTGCGAGCGGGCCTTGTCGTTGCGGGCGCGCAGCTCGGAAAGTTCCGGCACCAGCAGCAGTACAAAGGCAGCCAGCAGCGTAGAGGGGAACATCAGCACCGGAATGCCCATGCCTTTTAACTGTCCCCACTGCGCCAGTGCCTGACTGCGGGCGGCTCCCCCGTCAAGCGAGGCCGCAAAAAAGCGGGTCAGCAGGTTGGGCACCAGCGTATTTTCCACCGTGTACAGTGTACTGCCGATGATACGCACCCCCGCCACCGGCGCGGCGATCTCCAGCAGTCTCCACGCCAGCGACGGCGTGCGCGGAAGCGGTTTGCCTTTTTGCGGAAGCCGATGCGCATCGGCACGGTAGCCCACATACTGAAACGCAAAGCTGAACCACTCCGAAAGGGTGTCCGCCGCCATGACAAGCAAACACCCGAAGGTGGTGCTGCTGACGCCCCACAGCGCAATGAACGCCATGCAGGCGGCAAATTTGACGCCCTGCTCCAAAAGCTGCGCCACACTGGAAAACGCGATGCGCCGCCGCGCGGTAAAATACCCCCGCAGCGCGGCGGAAACCGCCATGAACGGCAGGCTGAGGCTGAGCACCCGCAGGCTGTCGGCAGCGTCCGGCTCGCCTACCCAATACGCCGCCAGCGGGCCCGCCGCAAAGTACAGCACGACGCCCATCACGCTGCCCATGGCGGCGCTGACACCGATACAGAAGCCCATCAGCTTTTTCAGTCCGTCCCGGTTGGTTCGGATCTGCTCCTCGCTGACCAGCCTTGTGACCGCCAGCGAAATACCCGCACTTGCCAGCGTGGAAGCCAGCGTATACACCGAGATGACGATCTGGTACAGACCCATACCCTCGGCGCCAAGCCGGTTGGAAATGACCACCCGGAACACCATGCCAATGAGCCGGAGCGCCAGCGTAGCCGCCGTCAGCACCATGGCGTTTTTCAGAAAAAGCCCCCGTCTGCCCATTTTTGCGCCTCCCCTGCACATCTTCGCTTTCCCACTATATGCGCAGGCGCACGCAAAACATGATGCGCACAAAAACAGAACCGCCGCGGTCACCCGCGGCGGTTCGTGTTTTTGCTGCTGCATACCGCCGTACCGGCGGCAGGGTTCAATACCGGCCGAAATCGTGTGCGGCCTGGTACATGGCCAGTACGTTTTCGGTGGGGGAGTTGTCCTGAATGGAGTGGGTGGGCGCCAGCATGTAGCCGCCGCCGGGCATCATGATCTCCAGCGTGGAGCGTACCTCTTCCCTCACCTGCTCCGGCGTGCCGAAGGCCAGCACGCCGGCGGTGGAAATACAGCCGTGGAAGCACATCCGGTCACCGAAATTCTCTTTCAGGTAGGCGGGCGCCATGTTGGCGGCCTCCGGCTGCAGGGTGTCGGCGGCGGTGATGCCCATCTCCAGAAAATCGGGATACACCCAGCTGGAGGAGCCGCAGTTGTGCATCATCACCGGCTTGCCGTAGCTTTTGGCCAGATCCACAAACTTCTGGTGGCGGGGCCGCAGCACGCGGCGGTACATATCCAGACTGATCATGGGGGCGATCTGGGTGCCCAGATCCTCGCCCAGCCAGACGAAGTCGATGATGTCGCCGCAGCGCTCCAGCTGACGCTCCATCTGACCCAGCTCCATGTCCAGCTTACGGTCCACCAGATCCAGTGTGGCCTCGTCCCCGACCATCAGGTTGACCAGCGTATCCTCCATGCTCATAACACGGCCGATGGAGTTGATAATGTCCGCAATGCCGGGATTGCCCACATACAGTGCCTTGTCGGCGTGGGCGCGCATATACGTCTCTGCCGTGTCGTAGTCAAAATCGTCCGCCGAGGGCACCGGGAAATTGAAGATGGTCTCGCTGTCGGCGTCCTTCAGGGGGAAGTCGCAGAAATCGTGGTAGCCGCCGCTGCCGTGCTGCACCCAGCGGGTGTAAAAGCCGTAGACCGGGTCCACATTGCGGCCCGGTTTTTCCGGATACAGCAGCGGGCCGGTGTAGGACGGGATCACCAGACGGAAATCCACCCCCAGACCCTCGTACAGCTCCTCATCGTTCTTTGCGTCAAATGCCTCCATCAAGCGGCGATGAATGTCAATATTCAACGAAATATCCATGGGAACACGGTCGGTTTTTTCACGGGCAAAGGTATTGCGCACACGCTGCTTGGAGGTCATGGTCTCGGGGGCGTGATGGATCAGCTGCTTCATGGTAAAACTTTCTTCCTTTCTTTTTCACATATAATGCTGCAGCGAGTTCATCTGTTCAGCAAAGCCATAGCCTGCAGAAGGTCCTGCATCTGGGCAGCGGTGCTTGCGGCGGTGACGGGAATGACCGGGAACGGCTGCTGCGCCAGCTTTGTCACGGCCAGCGTCTGCACCGAATATCCCGTGGCAGCCGCTTCCGCCATCAGCTCTGCCAGAGTTGCGCGGTTTTCGGGAGTATCGAAAGCGCGGGCCAGATCCGGCGCGATGGGCGCGCCCGCCGCAGCCTTGGCAAACCAGCCGCGGGCTGTAGCCTGAAACGGGATGCAGGCGGTGCCGGTGCGGGTGTGGAAATCCACCTCGGCATCGCCCATCAGCACCAGTGTGGGATCGGGATTGTTGTTCTGTGCAAGCGCCGGCACTTTGGCAAGGCTCCACTGATTGGAAACGCCGGTAAAGCCCGCAATGCCACGGGCGGCGGCATACTCGTGCGCCTGCTGCAGACGGCCGGCGGTAAAATTGGAGGCACCGTACCAGCGCAGCTTGCCCGCGCGGCGCAGAGTCTCGCAGTCCTCGAGTATCTCGCCGATGGGACGGCTGGGGTCATCCCGGTGCAGCCAGTAAAAGTCGATGGTCTCCAGCCTCAGCGCCCGCAGGCTCTCCTCAATATCTGCAGTGATATCCGCAAGCGTGACGCGCGGGGTGTGGGCGGGGTCGGCGATATCGTAATGCGCCCCCTTTGTTGCAATCACGATATTGCTGCGGTCGCTGCGGCCGGCCAGCCATTTGCCAAGGCGCTGTTCGCTGCGGTTGGTGAACCATGGCGCCCACTTGCCGTAGACGTTAGCGGTATCAAAGAAGTTGCCGCCGGCGTCCACAAATGCATCCAGAAGCGCGCACATCTCCTCATCGGACGGGGCAAGGCTGACGCTGCCGGTGCCGAAGCACAGCGGCGATACCACAAGGTCGGTGCCGGGGATTTTTTTCATGGAAGTCGTCCTTTCTTTCTGTCAGCAGCCGGACGCGGCGTCAGGGCGCGGCAAAATCCAGCGTGTGGGTCTCGCCGTCCCAGGTGATCTCCACCCGGCCGCCATCCCATTTACCATTGACAAAGGGGCTGCGGAAGCTGACATCCGGCTTGCGCACATAGTATTCGCCGTCGATGGTGGAGCAGCCGTCCTCGTTGGTCAGCATGACGAAATCATGGCCGGACAGCGAACGATACCGCATAACATCGCCCTCCCACACGGGTGCATAGGGCACAACGGCGTCCATAAACGCTTCAAAGCTGCCGTAATGCTCCGCGTCACCCAGCTCCAGAATGACGGGCGTATCCGGGGTATCGCAGATCATCCAGCGGCCCTTGCCGTCGGGAACGCTGGGTTCCACGCCCAGCGTATAGCCACCCTTGCAGATGCGGATGGCAACGTACACATCGCCGCAGCGCACAAAGTTCCAGCCCGCCTTTTCGGCCAGCGATTCCAGAACGCCGCCGGCGTCGGAAAGCCACACGCGCATGGTACCGTCATAATAGCCGCACTTCTGGGTCAGCAGGGTGTTGTCCCGCTGCATGCTCCAGAATGCGTTGAAGGCGATGGTGGGGATGGTGGTGCGGATGTTGTGGATGCTGTTGGGACGGGGCAGCGGTGCAACCACGGCGTCGGGCACGGTAAAGGTGACGCCCTGCCAACGGTTCTGGCTGCTGATCATGATCCAGTCCTCATGGGTGAGCTGCGGACACATCATGGTACCGAGGATGTATTTGGGCGTGCAGCAGGTGTAGCGGTAGATATGGCCCCACTCGGTATTGACACGGTAGTCGGGGTAGTTATCCAGCGGCGAGGACTTGCCGAAGGGACGGCTTTCCACCGTGTAGGTGCCGCGCTTTTCAGGGGAGTGGATCATATCCTCGATGTACTGCGGCATACGGTAGCCGCAGTCCAGCAGAACGTGCACCATCTCGCGCAGAGGGGTGAATTCGCCCACGCCGCAGTAGTACCACGCCCAGTCGGCGGTCTCGCTTTGGGTGACGACGCCGCTGTGCGGGTAGATGCGGCTTTGACCGCCTCCCTGAATACCGTTCAGCTGCTCCTGCGCCCACAGCGCCCAGAACAGATCAATGAAATTCTTTGTCAGCGCGCGCAGCTCTTCGGTGGGGGCAAAATCGTAAATGGCGTAGACGTTTTTCATGGTGTGAACGCCGTAGACCTTGCTCTGCACCTCCACAAACATGGAGCGGGAGGCACGGGTACGCATCCATGTGGTAAAGAACGCCGTCCAAGCATCGAAATGCTGCTTTACCGTACCGCCGGTCAGCATTTCACCACCCATACCCCAGCGGTCGAGCACCAGACACAGCTGCCAGATGGCGGAGTTCTTCTGCACGTGGTGGTTTTCGCTTTCGTAGATGCGCCAGGTGGACTCCACGTCGCTCTTCGCGTTTTCAAAGAAGGAGTTGTCCTTCACATAGCCCAGCGCCATCTCCAGAAAAACACGCTCGGCTTCGGGACTGACGAGGCCCGGCTCCTCAAAGCCGTGAGTGCCGTAGCGCAGCAGGGTGCGGCAGACCTCCGCGATGTTCCAGTAAAAGGAGTCGCGGTCGTCGCGCACGTCGGTATTGTCGATGTAGTACTGCGAATTTTCGATGATGGCGGCGTTGGCGTCGGCGTAAAATTCGCTCTCGCGGTTGTGGAACACGCGCAGAATAAAGGTACACAGGTGATACGAATATTCCCGCGCAACACAGGGATGCCCCGCAAAGATGGGGCGCTGCACCGGAACGCGCACCAGAGGCCTGCCGCGGTTGTATTCCCACCCCTGCGCAATGCGGGCGTTTTGTTCGGCGATACTCATAAACGTTCTCCTCATACAAGAAGCGCGGAGCCACCGCACAGCGCGGCGGCTCCGCCCTCAGTCAGAAATTGTTATCAGAACACGATCATAACGTGCTTGCCAACCAGCTCCGGCGTGACGGTGAAGGTCACCTTACCGTCGGCAAAGGTGTGCTCCACGGGGATCTCCGCCTTGAACAGACGCTCGGCACAGGCCAGCACCCTGGGGGTGCCCTTACCCTTTGCGGGCACGGTCAGGGTGGCGCCCTCGGTCCAGCAGGTGGCCATAACGACATCGGTCAGGCCGTCCGCCAGGAACTTTGCGGGCACGGGGGCAAACTGGAAGTTGGCCTTGCGGTCGGCAAAGGTGGACTTGACGCCGTCCACGGTGATGCCGTCGGTCTCCTCGCCGCAGAAGCCGCGCACGCAGCCGCAGGGCTTCAGGTCATAGGCAAGGAAGTTCTTGCCGGTGTACTGAATGTGCCGTCCGGCGATCTCCTCGTCCAGCTCGACGTAAGCCTCGCCGATGCCGCGGGAGGCCAGAACAGCCTCGTCGTAGTCATCCTCACGGAAGAACTTGCCCTCCCAGCTCTCGTAGATCTCACGGTAGTGGGGCGCAACGGCGACGGAGCCGTTGGGGAAGGTGTTCATCACATACTTGGCGCCGGTGGCACGGCTGGCAGCTTCCAGCGAGCCGGGGCGGTATGCTTCCATGCCGCACAGCACGCTGAACAGGGTGTCCACATCCACATCCAGAGACATGGACTGGTCGTCACGCACACGGAAGCCCGCAAAGACGGCCTTGCCGCCATTCGGGTAGTTTTTGCAGACAGCAACGGTCTTTCCGCCCAGAGAGGCAATGGCCTCGGCACCGGCCGCAGGCGTGCAGGGATAAACCATATCCACGATGAAATCGGTGGGGATGTACATATCCTTGACGCCGGAAAAGCTGCCGGTAAAGGTGACGGTCTCGCCCTTGTGCTTTTCGCCGGCGCAGGCGGGAACGATACTCTCCAGACCAAAGATGCTGTTGAAACGGGCAGCGGCATCCGCACCGTTGTTGTCGTACAGGGCGGGAATGCTCATCCACAGCACCTTGCCGCCGGCGGCGAGGAACTTCTCCAGCAGAGCGAAGGTCTTTTCATCCAGGAACGGCTCGAACATGGCCACCAGGCAGCGGAACTTTCTGCCGTTTACCAGCAGGCAGCCGTCATCGGTGACGGTGGCGTACTCCAGCAGCTTGGCCTCGGTGATGTAGTTGCAGTAGCCGTACTGGATCATCCAGCTGCCAAACCGCTCCTCGGCGTTGTTCAGCTTGATGGGGTACAGCGCCAGCACGTCACTGGTGCGGTGCTCCACACCGGTGACAAAGCCGTAGGTCTCCGCACCGGCAGCATTGCCGTAAGCAGCGGCAACATTGCGGAAGCGCTGGCTGACCTTGCGGGGATGGCCCCAGCAGGCGCAGTAAGCGTGGCCGAAGTCATTCAGAGAACCAAAGCTGGAGGACAGCGCCTGCGCAAAGTAGTTGCGGTCCAGGTTGCCGCCTTCGGGATGGTCCGAACCGGAGCCGGACAGATACTCGTTCCACTTGAAGTAGTCGTAGCCGCCCGCGATGTTCTCGCGGATGGAAGCGCTCCAAACGTACCACGGGGTGTAATCATAGCGGGTGATGCCCAGCTCTTTCGCCTTTTTGACCTTGGCGGCCTCCATGGCGACACGGCGCTCGATGGGAGAGTGCACCGTCACGTCGGCAAACTCCTCACCCAGCTGATCCTGAACGTCAAAGCCGCCGATGGCGTTGGGCTGGTGATAATAGTGGTCGCAGGTGGGGCTTTCCTGCCAGGTGGCGTGGGCACGGGTCATGATGGGGCCGCCCCACAGGCTTTCGGCATAGGCCTTGGCTTCCTTGGAAAGGTTGACCACGGTGCGCTGCAGCAGCTCAAAGTAGCGGTTGCGGAACAGCCAGGTCTCGTTGATGGCCTCGGGGGTCTTGCCGAAAACGTGCTGGGCATTCTCCTTGCCCTCTTCGCCGGGCAGGAAGTCATGCTGATGGTAGGCCATGTAGATGAGATATTTGGGGAAGTCCAAATATTTTTCGCCGTAGCGGTCGGCATAGGCTTTCATAAAAGCAGGGGTCAGGTAACGGGTGTTGATCTCAGTCTCGCCGAAGTGACGCTCCAGGTCCCAGTCGAACTGGATGTGCATCTCGTCGGAGTAGAAGCCGTCGTAGCTGATGCCGGCGGCGTTATGATCATCCATGATCTTCTTGGTGAACTCCAGCGCGCTGGGTGCAAAATAGTCCAGCTCGGGTGTGCGGTAGACCATGACGCACAGCACACGGTTGGCGGTGGGGGCGTCCCACTTGCCGCTGATGGTCATGGGGCAGGTGGCGTAACCGTCGCGGGAGGTGGTGGTCTTTTCCTCCTCAATGGCGTAGGAAGCGGTCTCAGAAATGTCCGCGATGGCGTTTTCATCCACGTAGAAATAGGGCGTACCGTCAACGCGCTCCTCATTGAAGGCAAAGGCCAGCACCTTGTAGGGGATGGGATGGATGGGACCCTTGTTGTTGTTCCACTGGCGCTGGCAGCTCATGTTGGCGCAGTAGCTGCCGTCGGGCTTGACGTCGGTCTCCAGATACTGGTAGGTAAAGCCGGTCTCGTCGCTCTGCTTGATCCAGCCGCCGCCGGTGTCCAGCGGGTTGAGGATGGAAGCGCCGAACTTCATGCCGTACTCTTTCGCCGTATCATGAACGACCTTGAACGCCTTGATGGTTGTCTCGTCACTGGGATAATTGCAGCGGGAGCTGCCGCCGAAGAAGAAGTCGTAGGAGATTTCCATGCGGGTGCAGCCGCGGGCCTGTGCCGCCTCGCATTTGGTGCGCAGGGTCTCGGTATCGTTCTTGTTCAGCTTCTGCCGCTCAGCAGAAAAGCCCAGATCCTCATCCACAAACAGCGGAGTATCGGGGCCTTCGATGATGCGGTCCAGCTGGCGTTCATCGGTCAGGATCACAGTGTCCTGCTTGTCGAACAGGCGAAATACGCCTTCGTTTTTGATGACTTCCATAAGTCGTCTCCTTTTTTCTTTTGCTGGGTAATCAACCAACAGATACCGTTGGTTTTCATCCACAAGATAGCACAGCCGGACAAAAAAGTCCATGCTTTCCGCCACGGTTTTTCAGTTTCTCCCTTTTGGTCAAAAGCGGCAAAACTTTTTGTTGAAAAAGGCAATACCAGCCGCTTTTACAAAAAGGGCACCCCGCCGGCTATGCCGACGAGGTGCCGCAATATAAGCTTTTATGCACCGAATACGATCATCACGTGTTTTTTGACCAGCTCCGGCGTGACGGTGAAGGTGACGCTGCGGCCGTCCCATGTGTGAGGCACGGGCGTGGAAGCGTCAAACAGATCCCACGTGCAGGCCAGCACCTTGGGGGCGCCCTCGCCTGCGGCGGGAACGGTCAGCACCGTGCCCTCCGTCCAGCAGGTGACCACCACTGCCTTCTTCAGGCCGTCGGCCACGTAGCGCTCAGGGATGGGCGCGATCTCAAACTTGGCCTTGCGGTCGGCAAAGGTGTACTTTTTGCCGTCCACCTCCATACCGTCGGTGCCGACGCCGAAGAATGCCACCGGTGCGCCGCTGGCATCCAGACGGTAGGCCAGCACCTCGTCACCGGCAAAGCGGATGGCGTGACCGGCAATGTTCTCATTGAGTTCCACCACGGGATCCACGATGTCCGGACGACGGGAAAGCGCCACGGCGTCGTACGCCTGATCGCGGAAGAAGGGGCCTTCCCATGCTTCGCGGATGCCGCGCATATGGGGCGCCACGGCGATGGAACCGTCGGCAAAGGTACCGTAGACATACTTGGAAGCAGTCTCGCGGCTGCGGGCCTCCAGAGAATCGGGCCGGTAAGCGCCGACTGCCATCAGCACACGGAACAGGCTGTCGATATCCTTGCCCAGAGAACCGGACTGGTCGTCGCGCACACGGAAACCGGCGTACAGAGCCAGACCGCCGTTTTCGTACGGCTTGCAGACGCCCACGCAATGGTCGTTCAGGGTGGCGGCGGGCTCGGCGCCCTTATCCGCAAGGCAGGGGTAGACCATATCCACCACAAAATCGGTGGGGACTGTCATGGGACGGATGCCGGACAGACGGCCGGTGAAGGCGATCTCAGCGCCCCGGCACTTCTTGCCGCTGCTGCCGTCGTGGATGCTCTTCAGGCCGAAGATCTTTTTGAAGCGTTCGCTTACATCCTCGCCTTTGGCGTTATACAGCGCCGGGATGCTCATCCACACCACCTTGCCGCCGGCGGCAAGGAACTTTTCGATCAGGTCGAAGGTCCGGTCGTCGAGGAACGGCTCGAACATGACCACCAGACAGCGGTGCTCCTGCCCTTTGACGCGCAGAGTGCCGTTTTCGGTGACAACGGCATTCTCCAGCAGCTTTTCCTCGGTGATGTAGTTGCAGTAGCCATACTGCACCATCCAGCTGCCGAAGCGCTCTTCCACGTTGTTCAGCTTGATGGGGTACATGGCCAGCACGTCGGTGCGGCGGGTGCCCAGACCGTTGACGAAGGTGGCTTCGTTGGCGTGCGGCACGGGACCGGCCTGGCCCACACCGTAAACGGTGTTGATGCGGCCGTACATGTCCATCACCTTGTCGGGCATGCCCCAGCAGGCGGCATAGGCAGTCTCGTAATCGTTCAGGTCGGAGAAGCTGGCGCCCAGACACTGTGCATAGTAGTTGCGGTCGCTGGTAAAGCCGCACTCGGCGTGGTCGGTGCCGCTGCCGGTGAGGAACTCGTTCCACTTGAAGTAGTCGTAGCAGCCGGAGATGTTCTCACGGATGGAGGAGCTCCACTCGTACAGCGGGGTGTAGTCGTAGTGGGAAACACCCAGCTCATCCTCCTTGGCGGCCAGTGCCTCCTGCAGCTTTGCACGGTCTTCCAGAGAGGATTTTCCGGTGATGCCGGCGTACTCCTCGCCCAGAGCGGCGCGGAGATCCACGGTGGAAAAGTGGTCGCAGGTGGGGCTTTCCTGCCAGGTGGCGTGGGCGTGGGTCAGGATGGGGCCGCCCCACAGCTCTTCGGCGTAAGCCTTGGCGTCGTTGGCCAGGTTCACCACCGTGCGCTGCAGCAGCTCGAAGTAACGGTTGCGGAACAGCCAGGTGTTATAAATATCCTGCTGCGTCCTGCCAAAGACGTGCTGGGCGTTCTCCTTGCCCTCTTCGCCGGGCAGGAAGTCGTGCTGGTGGTAGGCCATATAGATGAGGTATTTGGGGAAATCCAGATACTTCCCGCCGTATTTTTCCGCATAGACCTTTGCCAGTGCGGGCGTAACGTAACGGGTATTGATCTCGGTCTCGCCGAAATGACCATTCAGATCCCAGTCAAACTGGATGTGCATCTCATCGGAGTAGAAGCCATGGTAGCTGATGCCCGCGGCGTTGTGGTCATCCAGCAGCTTTTTCATAAAGCCCATGGCGCTGGGGGCAAAGTAGTCCAGCTCCGGCGTGCGGTACACCATGATGCACAGTGCGCGGTTGGCAGTGGGATTTTCCCACTTGCCGCTGATGTGCAGCGGGCAGCGGATGTAGCTTGTGCCGATCTCCTTGTCGGTCTCCATCACATAGGACGCGGTGGAGGAGATATCCACAATGGCGTTTTCATCCACATAGAAATACGGGGTATCGCCCACGCGTTCCTCGTTGAAGGCATACACCAGTACCTTGTGCGGAGTCAGGCGGATAGGGCCCTTGTTGTTGACCCACTGGATCTGCCCCACCATATCCGCGGCGTAGCTGCCGTCGGGCTTGATGTCGGTTTCCAGATACTGCATGGAAAAACCGGTCTCATCGCTCTGCTTTGCCCAGCCGCCGCCGGTATCCAGCGGGGAGAGGATGGACGCCTCAAAGCCCATGCCGTGCGCCTTGGCGGCGTCGTGCACCACCTTGAACGCCTTGATGGTGACCTCGTCACTGGGGTAGTTGCTGCGGGCGGTACCGCCGAAGAAATAGTCGTACGCGATGGAAAATTTGGACGCATTGCGCTCTTCTGCGGCCTTGACACGGGTCATCAGTGACTCGCTCTTGTCTTTATACAGAGATTGAGACTCGTGGTTCTCCTCCAGATCGTCAAACAGAGGGGTTTCGGGCCCGGCGATGATGCGCTCCAGCTGGCGCTCATCCGTCAGAGTGATGCCGCCGCCGCGCTCCCGCAGCTGCAGCTGACCAACTTTTTTGATCACTTCCATAGTTCTTTCTCCTTTCGCTGCACCATATCTCAAGCGGCACAGTGCGTTTTCATGCTTTTTATATCACAGTCACCGCAAAAGTGCAACGCTTTCGCGGCAGGGTTTTCCGATTCTCTTTTTTCGCCAAATCCACCGGGATATTTTGGTCAAAAAAGCAATACCCGCCCTTTTGGGTAAAGGACGGGTATAAAGTCAGTTTTACATGTTGACGCGGGCGTCGATCTCCTTTGCCAGTGCCTCGTATTCGGCGGCGCTGCGGCAGCCCTTGCGGAAAGCGCCCACCGGCTGGCTGGCGTCCTGCGCCCATTCGATGGAGGCGTCCACCTTGATGTAGCTTTCAAAGGTATAGACGTTTTCCATGCTGCGCAGCACATCCATGGTCTGGCGGAAGTAGTTTTTGCGCTCGTTGACCTTGGTCACCACAATGCCCAGCAGGCCCAGCTCCGGCGAGATCTGCCGCACGGTGGAGAAGAATTCAAACATATTGGCAAGGCCGAACAGGCCCCAGGGGCTGGCCTCCACCGGAATGAGCAGCCAGTCGGCGGCGCACAGCAGGTTCATGGCCCAGCCGCCCAGCGTGGGGGGCGCATCCATCAGAATGTAATCGTATTCGCCGGAAGCCTTGATGGAGGCAAGGCACTTGCGCAGGATCAGCTCCCGCTGCCACTTGGTGAACAGCTCATACTCGATGCCGCTCATCAGCGTGCTGGAGGGGATAAGATCCAGATTTTCGTAACCGGTATGGACGATGTAGTCCTTCAGGTCCTTCTGCTCGCGCACAGCGTGGTACAGGTTTTTATCGCCCTGCGCCATGGCCAGTACGTCCTCTTCGGCAAAAAAGGAAAGAGAGAGGTTCAGCTGCATATCGCCGTCCAGCAGCAGCACCTTTTTTCCCTGCTGCGCCAGATAATACCCCACATTGCTGCAGGTGGTGGACTTGCCGCTGCCGCCCTTGTTGTTGGCAAAGCAGATGCTGACTGTTTTTTTCATGTGCGTTCCTCCGCAGATGCGCCGCGAACGGCGGTTTACTTTGTTATAATAAAAGTATATCTTTACAGAAAAGGAAAGTCAATGCAAAACATCGGGCACAGGCGGTTGTTTTTCCGCGCAAAAGGATGTATACTGTTATCTACAGGATTTTTTTGCCGCAGATGCGGCAGTTTTTGCACGAAGGAAAGGAAAAAGCATGAAACTGAAAAAGCATGAGATCGACATGCTTCAAGGACCGCTGTACAAAAATCTGATTTTCTACACTCTGCCGCTGATGGCCAGCAGCGTGCTTCAGCTGCTGTACAATGCTGCCGACGTCATTGTGGTCGGCCGCTTTGCCGGCAGCCAGGCACTTGCGGCGGTGGGCAGCTGCGGTTCGCTCATCAATCTGATCGTCAACCTGTTCCTCGGGCTTTCCGTGGGTACCAGCGTCATGGTGGCGCAGCGCCTTGGCGCAGGCAAGCAGCAGGAGGTCGGCCGCGCGGTGCAGACCACCATCACCGTCAGCCTGATCGGCGGCGTCGCCATCGGCATCTTCGGCTTCTTCTTTGCCCGCACCGCCCTGACGCTGATGGACTCCCCCGCGGACGTCATCGACCTCTCCACCCTGTATCTGAAGATCTATTTTCTGGGCATGCCCGGCCAGATGCTGTACAACTTCGGCGCGGCGGTGCTGCGTGCCGCAGGCGACACCAAGCGTCCGCTGTATTTTCTGGCAGCCTCCGGCCTTGTCAACGTCTCGCTCAACCTTGTGTTTGTCATCGTGCTCCGCATGAGCGTGGCGGGCGTGGCATTGGCTACCATCATCTCGCAGTACATGAGCGGCGTGCTGGTGCTGATGTGCCTGCTGCGCACCCACGAATGCTATCGCTTTGATTTCCACCACATGACCATCAACATGGAAGATCTTGGCGAGATGGCCCGCGTTGGCCTGCCCGCCGGTCTGCAGGGCACGCTGTTCTCGCTTTCCAACGTCATCATCCAGTCCACCGTCAACGGCTTCGGCTCCACCGTGGTGGCGGGCAACTCCGCCTCCTCCAATCTGGAGGGCTTCATCTACGTTGCCATGAACTCGTTCTACCATGCGGCGCTGGCCTTTACCGGGCAGAACTACGGCGCGCGGCAGTACAAGCGCACCCGGAAGATCCTGCTGGCCTGTCAGGTGCTGGTGGTCGCCACCGGCCTGCTGATCGGCGTGGCGTTCTACCTGCTGCGGGACACGCTGCTCAACATTTACGCCCCCGGTCAGCCGGAGGTCATTGCAGCGGGCATTACCCGCCTTGTCCTGTTCTGCTTCACCTATTTCATCTGCGGCATTATGGACGTGATGGTTGGCGGCCTGCGCGGCCTTGGCTATTCCATCATGCCGATGATCGTCTCTCTTCTGGGCGCCTGTGCCTTCCGCATTTTCTGGGTAGCGGTCATTTTCCCGCTGGACCCCACACTGAGCAACCTCTACTTCTCCTATCCCATCTCGTGGATCCTGACCGCCGCCACCCACTTTGTGTGCTACCTTGTGGTGACGCGCAGGCTTCCCGCGGACGGCGAGCTTCCCCCGCCCAGAAAAGCCCGGGCGTGACCGGCACGCCCCCGCACCTGTCTGCACACCGAGGAGAACCCTATGTACGAAGCTTTTAACGCGCGCTTTGCCGCGCTTGGATCCGCGTCGGTCCTTTTGCTGGACGGCGCTACCGGCACCGGCCTGATGGCCGCCGGCATGCCCAAAGGCGTCTGCGTGGAACGCTGGGTACTGGAGCACCCGCAGGTGCTGATCGATTGGCAGAAGCAGTACCTTGCCGCGGGCAGCCGCCTGCTGCTGACCCCCACCTTCGGCGCCAACCGCGCCCGGCTGAAACAGTTTGGCGAGCAGGACAATGTGGCGGAGCTGAACCGCCGCCTTGCTGCACTGACGTTGGAAGCCGCCGACGGAAAAGCGCTGGTGGCGGGCGATGTTTCTCCCACCGGGCTTTTCTGCGAGCCTTTCGGCGACGCCTCGTTTGAAGAGCTGGTCGCCATTTACGCCGAGCAGATCGCCGCGCTGAAAGATGCCGGTGTCGACCTGATCTTTGCCGAAACGATGATGAGCCTTGGCGATGTACGCGCCGCCGTGGTGGCCGCAAAGGACGCCGGTCTGCCGGTGATCGCCAGCGTCACCATGGACGACGGCCGCCGCACGCTTTCCGGTATGACGGCGGGCGCCGCCGTGCTGGCGCTGCAGGCCGCCGGCGCGGACGCGGTGGGGCTGAACTGCTCCACCGGCGTGGAGGACATGGCCGCGCTTCTGCCCGAAATGCTGCAGTACGCCCGGGTACCGCTGGCCACAAAGCCCAACGCCGGCACGCCGGAAGCCCCGCTTACCGCCGAAGCCTTCGGCCCGCTGTGCGCCGCCATGGCAGACGGCGGTGCGCTGCTGCTCGGCGGCTGCTGCCAGAGTTCGCCCGCCCACCTTGCCGCGCTGAACGCCGCTCTTGCGGACGGCTGCACTGCCCCGTCCCCCGCCCTGCATTCTCTGCTGAAAAAGCTGTGTGCCGGTGCGGATGAGAGCTGCCGCACCGCAAACAAAAAAGCGCCGGACCAGACCGGTCTGCCGCTCTGCTTTGAAAACCGCATTTTTGCCGGCACCGCAAACGGTGAGGCCGGTCTTTTACTGAGCGCCCCGCTTGCCTGTGACGAAACGCTTGAGGACGCCCTGATGGACGCCAACGACGGCGAGGCGCAGGCTGCACTGGTGACGCTTTCGCCCGGTGATGACGTGCGCTGCCTTGCCCGCAGCTGCTTTATGTCGGGCCTGCCCATCGCCCTTTGCAGCGAGGATGACGCCCTGCTGGAAAGCGCGCTGCGCATCTTCCCCGGGCGCGCCGCCGTGATGTGCCGCACCCCCGTGCAGAAAGCCATCGCCTCCCGCTGGGGCGCGATGCTCCTGCCGCAGTAACGCCCCGTACAGGCAGCAGCGGCATTTCTGCGCCAAAAAAGACGTCCCGCGCCGTCCCTGTTCACGGAAAAACGGGCGGATCCTCTCCGCCCGTTTGTACATCAATGCGTGATTTTTTCCTTTTTGTTCAGCTTGTGGCGGCTGCCGTCGGCCTCCTCCACCACAATGCCCTCAAGCTGGCTGCGCAGGCTGGCGCGGAAACCGGCAATGTACTCTGCCCGCAGCGCCTGCTGCTCGGTCTTTTCCTCCTCGGTCAGGCCTTCAGCCGTCTTGCTTTTGCGGGAAAGCTCATTGATGCGATCGATCTTTTTCTGTTCCATAATTCTCTCCTGTGCGCCGGTGCGGCGTGCTTATCCGTTCTGTCTATTATTGTACCACACCTGTCAAGCCCCGTCGGACAGGATATTTTTCTCAAAATTTACAATTTGTTTTATTTCCGCGGCAAAATCATGCTACAATAAGAATAATCAAAAATATCATTCTCAACCGTAAAAGGAGTGACCCCATTGAAAAACTGGCTCTACCGTATGGAGTATAAATACGGCCGCAAGGCCATCCAGAACCTTATGATGACGGTGGTCATCGGCATGGCGCTGGTATACGTGGCCGACCTGCTGAACCCCACCGTCGACCTGCAAAGCTACCTGTACCTTTCCCGCGAGGCTCTGCTGCGCGGCCAGGTATGGCGGCTGTTCACCTTTATCTTCCTCCCGCCGGATTCCAGCCCTCTGTTTATTGTGCTGAGCCTGTATTTCTACTACTGGATCGGCGGCTCACTGGAGAGGACCTGGGGCAGCTTCCGCTTTAATATATATTATTTATGCGGCATGCTGGGTGCCATCATCAGCTGCTTTATCACCGGCCGTGCCACCAACGTCTACCTGAACATGTCGCTGTTTTTCGCCTTTGCCGCGCTGTACCCGGACATGCAGGTGATGCTGTTCTTCATCATCCCCATCAAGGTGAAGTGGCTGGCCATCGCCGACGCGGTGCTGTTTGCCATCTCCTTCCTGTTTGGCAGCTGGTCCACCCGGCTTGCCATTGTGATGAGCCTGATCAACTTTTTCCTGTTCTTCGGGCCGGATTTCATCAAGCGCATCCGGCAGGACAGCCGCTACTGGCGCACCCGCGCACAGTTCCGCCGCAACAACCGGCAGTAAAAACTTTTTTGCCCAAAAACAGACCGGAGCCGCCGTGGTCCAGCCGGACCGCAGCGGCTCCGTTTTTTGTTTTCGGACAGCTCGCCTCCCTCCCGCAGAGCCTCCATGTATCGCATTGCGCCGGTCTGTGATATTGCTTGCGCCCGGACAAAAGCTATGATATAATCGAATCGGTCAAAACGTTCCTGCCACCCTCTCCCGCACAACCGACCGTCATTTAGTATTACCGCAATGAAAGGAATCCGCCATGGTACAGAAGCTTTCCGCAGTGCCCCCGCACGGGCTCGTCTGGCTTTCCATCCCCAAAGGCAGCGGTCTTCGCGACGCCTTTCTCACCGACGGCACCCCTTTGACTTCGCAGTTTCTGCCCACATCGTACGAAAACGCCTCCACCGAAGGCCTGCTGCTCGTCCAGCTTCCCGGCGGAACGACCGAGGTCTGCCTGAAGCAGGCCGAATATCACTCCGCCCCCGGCGATGTGTTCACACGCATGAACGGCCGGTATCTTGTTGCGGATACCTGTGAAGGGCCCGTCACGTTGGAGGACGCCTTCACCAGCAGTCAGCTTTATCAGGAGGGACATTACCGCATTTTTGGCGCAAACATTCGCACGACCGGCTTTTCCGGCCCGCTGTTCGATGCAACGCGTGTTTTTTCAACACCCGCAAATGCCGACGGCCTGACCATCGACGAGGTCGAAGCCTGCTGCGATTTTATCCGCCTGAAAAAGATCCCCGTGCTTCAGGCGTTTACCTCTTTCCGCTGCGAAACCTCCTGGCCGGTCAGCCGCCTTGATATTTTTCAGATGCAGCTGAAGAAGGACGCCTTCCGCACATGGTCCGCCGGCAAACCCGCCTGCGGCGGCACCTTTGAAAAAGACCCCGAAACCGGCCTTGTGCCGATCCTTCAGCCGACACACGAGATCCGGAACGAGACCAAGAGCTACGACATCATGTTTGAGCACTACATAAGCGTGTGCGGAGAGCATGGCAGCTTTGCGCTGGTGGGCGGCGAGATGCACGCGGCCTACAACGAACCGCACCGCGAGCTTGGCCCCGATTACTGGACGATCGGCCAGCACCACATGCTCGGCGAATACGACCTGTCCGCCATCAGCGCCGCCAACCCCGTGCTGACCACCCTCGTGCTCGGCGAGGCCGCCGGTGCACCCGGCGAGTGGCTTGCAAAAATACCGCCGGTGATACAGCCGGAGGAAGACGCCGGCAATGCGGTGCGCCTGCGGGCAGGCGATATGGAGATCAGCCTGTACAGCACCGGCCGCGGCGTGCGCCTCAACGGCCTGTGGGACAGAAAAACCGGTCACCGCTGGCTGAAAAACGGCGCAAGCCCGCTTTTCACCGCCGCGCTGCGCGACATACACACCCAAAAAAGCATCCTTCTCTCCTCCATGGACGGGTGGGAACAGGTCACGCTGCAAGGCAGCGAAACCTGCGCCGAGCTGACCTTTTCCGGCGCCAGAAACGCGCCCGGCATTTCCGTCACCGTCAAAGCCGAGGCCGTACCCGATCTTCACGAGATCGCGTGGAGCGGCGAGATCACCGTCGCTTCCGACACGCTCACCCTTGCGGCGTTTGACTACCCGCGGCTGAATTTCGACGCGCCCGCATCGTTCTCTCTTGCCACGCCGTACCAGTCCGGCAAGCTGTATCCCGACATGGCACAGTGCAACGTGACATGGAACGAGGGCTACTCCAATCTCTGGTGCCCCATGCAGATGCTGACCGTGTGGGATACCGCACAGCGCCGCGGCCTTTATTACGCCGCCGAAGACCCCGAACCCTACGCCAAGCTCGTCCGCCTGCACAAGCATTTTTCCGGACGCGGCAGCATGGCGATCGCGCTGCTGGGCATCAACACGGGCATCGCGGGCAATTCGCAGAAGCTGCCCGGGCGCGTGGTGTGGCGGCTGTATGACGGCGACTGGTACAACACCGCGCTCTTCTACCGCGAATGGGTGCGTGCGCACGCCGCATGGATGCCGAAGCTCAACGAAAAAGGACGCCGTGCCGACCAGCCCGACTGGATCTACGACATCGGCCTGTGGACGACGGCAACGCCCACCGCCGAGCCGACCGACGCCTGGGCGGACGCAGCCGTCGCGCTGCAGGAGCGCTCCGGGGTTCCGGTGACGGTCCACCTTTACAACTGGCACAAGATCCCCTTTGACACCTGCTACCCGCACTACTTCCCCGTCAAGGAATCCACCACCCTCGGCATTGCAAAGCTGCACAGGGCGGGCATCCGCGTCATGCCATACATCAACGGCCGTCTCTGGGACATCGACGACGATCAGGCCTCTCTTTATACCGGAGAAGAACCCACCCGCACCTTCCAGAATTACGGTTACCGCAGCGCAACAACAAACTGGCACAACGAGATCATCGAAGAGCGCTACGGCTCCAAACATCCCGACGGAACGCTCGTCCGTCTGAACGGGGCCTGCCTCACCCAGCCCGGCTGGCATGCGGTGGTCCGCGAGCTGTGTGACCGGATGTACCGGGAAGTGGGCGTGGACGGCGTCTATCTTGACCAGATGAGCGGCAGCGGTTACGGCCTGTGCTGCGACCCGGACCACGGGCATCCCATCGGCATCGGCGGCAAATGGTGGATGGAAGGCTGCAACGCCATGATGGAAAAGATACGCGAGGTCACACCGGAATACGGGTTCTACACCTCGGAGGAAAACGCCGAAGTGTTCGCCAACCTTCTGCAGGGTCAGCTTGTCTGGCACTGGTCCGGCGGCAGCCTGCTGCCCATTTACCCCATCGTTTACAGCGACGTCATCGCGCTGTTCGGCCGCAATTACCCCACCGCCAGGCCAATGACGAAATGGGATCGCTGGTATCACCGCATCGCCTTCAGCGAGTCGCTCACCTTCGGCGACCAGCTGGCGTGGAACACCAATTTTCTCACCACGCCCGGCCAGGCGCAGGAGGACCTTGATTTCTATTACAAGGCGATCTCTCTGCGCTACAAGCACAGGGAATACTTCCAGCATGGCCTGCTGCTGCATCCGCCGGTCATCGCCTGCGACGAGCCTGAGCTTGTGGTGCAGCAGACGACGGACTACAACACCAGCGCACTGCACGGCGGCCCCATCGCCGCCTCCATGTGGCGGCATGAGCACGACGGCTCCATGCTGCTTACCGCCGCAAACATCACGGACAAGGCACTGGACTGCGAGCTGTCGCTGGAATACACCTGCAGCCTGCCCGACGGCGAGATCACCTTTGAAGGCACTGTAACCGGCACCACACAGGTCAAAAACGGCAGAACAGCCCTGAAGCTGCCTGCCCTGAGCGTCATCATGGCCGTCATTCCCGCAAAATAATCCACATCATCCAAAACGGGAGCTGCCGCAGAATCCTCACATTCTGCAGCGGCTCCCGTTTTCTGTGCAAAAACGCGAAAGCGGTTTGAAGATCACACGGTGGACACATATTCGCCCACACACCGGCGATATTCCTTCGGCGTCATACCGTAACGCTTTTGAAACACCCGGAAGAACGTGCGCTGGCTGTTGAAGCCCACCTCGTCACAGATCTCTGTTATGGAATGGTCCGTGTTTTGCAGCAGCATCACCGCCTGATCCAGCCGGATGTTCGTCAGATAGGTGGGAAAACTTACTCCCATCTTTTCGCCAAACAGACGCGACAGATGAAACTTGCTCATTTCCAGCTCTTCCGCCAGCGTTTCCAGCGAGATATGCCCGTCGTAATGGGTCGATATATACTGAGCGATGCAGTGGGTGAGAAATTCGCAGTCGGCGCTTCTGACGTCGTGCAGCACAAGCGTTGGCAGGACCCGCGCCAGAAACAGCTGCAGCAGCGCGCCGCAGACCGTGCCGTCCCGCGCCCCGGCGTATTCTTCCATCAACGCATCCAGCGCATAGCGCGCCTGCGGGTGCAGCGCCTCCGGCGGCAGAAACGGATCGTCGGGCGAAAACCTTGTCAGCGTGCTGCCGAAGCGGCCCGCCAGCGGAAGAGCACAGATGAAAAAAGTTGCCCGGATGTCCGGGGAAAGATCACCGAAAAAATGCACCTGGTTGGGAAAGATCACGGCAAGACTGCCCGCGCAAAGGCGGCGCGTCATACGCTGCACCGTAATCTCCGCCTCGCCTGCCTCCAGATAAAACAGCTCGATATCGGAGTGCAGATGCGGTACGGATTCAAAGGAGGACAGGGTATACACTTCCAGCAGATCGGAATGGTTCTCCAAAAAAGGATGCACAGCAGTTCACCACCCGCAAATTTTGACACAAATATAGCATGTTCTGTCATACATTTCAAGATGGAATATGCTAAAATGCAAGCGAAAAGCGGACGAATGGTTCCGCGGCAAAACAGCCGCCTCCTCGTCTCTGGAAAGGAGAACACCCCATGAAACATATCAATATCGATCTCAGCCGCTCCGAGGGCGTTATGAACATCATGCACGCCGTCAACAACGCCCCCTGCTCCACCGAAGGCTCCCGCAACCACGCATGGTTTGAAAAAGCCGGAATCCCCTACGCCCGCACCCATGACGCCTCTTTCGCAGAGAATTACGGCGGCTGTCATACGGTGGATATCTCTGCGGTGTTCCCGGATTTCGATGCAGATGCCGATGAGGAAGCCTCCTATGATTTCGCCATCACCGACGTCTATGTCAAAAGCTGCTACAGCGCAGGAACAAAAGTGTTCTACCGCCTTGGCAACCGCATCGAGCACGAGGTAAGAAAGTACCACATCTACCCGCCGAAGGATTTTCAGAAATGGGCGGTGGTCTGTGAGCACATCATCCGCCATTACACCGAGGGCTGGGCAGACGGCTTTCACTACGATATGCCCTATTGGGAGATCTGGAACGAGCCGGATTACCTTGACCACTGCTGGATCGGCGACGCCGAGACCTTCTACCGGCTGTACCACACGGCGGCCAGCCATCTGAAGAGCTGCTTCCCCCATCTGAAGATCGGCGGCCCGGCCTTCACCGACAACAATCTGGACACCTGGATCGACGGTTTTCTCGCCCATGCGGTACAGCACAATACCCCGCTGGATTTTCTCTCCTTCCACCGCTATGACCGTCAGCCCGAAAAATTTGCCGAGCTGATCCGCGATGTGCGGGCACTGGTGGAAAAGCATGGGATTCACTGTGAGCTGATCCTCAATGAATGGAACTACAACACCGGTTGGACAAGCGAGGACTATATCCGCTGCTATCATCTGCGGCGTTCCATGTGCGCGGCGGCCTTTGTGGCAGCCGTGATGTCCCTGGGCCAGCGCGAGCAAGTGGATATGCTGATGTATTATGACGCCCGCCCCCGTACCGGCTGGAACGGCCTTTTCGACGAACTGAACCGCCCCACCAAGGTCTACTGGCCATTCTACTGCTTCAACAAGCTTTACCGCATGGGCAACTGTATAACAAGCAGCTGCGAAGGCGATGACCTGTACGCTGTCGCCGCCGCGGACGGCCGCGGAAAATACGGCTGCCTGATCGCCCGGTACAACGATGCCGACGGCGCGCCGGCGGAGAATGTGACCATCCGCATTGAGGGCCTGCAGGGCACAAACCGCCTCCGCACCTATCTGCTGGACAACGACCACACCGGCGAACTGCTGCGGCAGGACGAGACCTTCTCCCAGGTGTGCTGCCCGGTGCTGAACCTGGATGGCAACGCGGTGGTGTATCTGGAGATCGAGCCGGTCTGCTGAAAGGAACAGAGCATCCTGTCCAAAGCGACCGCTTTCTTCATCTGTGCGGTGATCCGGCTTATTGCACTGGGGGGGCTTTTGCGGCGGAGCGGCTTTCCGGTACGCCAAACGAGCTTGTACTGCTGACAGCATCCGTTACGCCGCCTCTTTCGTGGGCATCGCGGACTGTCTGCTGTGGCTCATTCCAAAAGAGTGTCCCCTGCCAGCCCGCCGCCCGCATCCGGCTTTCCAGCATTTTTCAGCTTCCGGTAAAAAACAGGAGATTTCTGATGCTGGCATTGATGCTGGCGCTGTACCACTTTGCGATCCGGATGCCCGGGCACACGTATCGTTTCTCTTCTGGACATTCCGTTTTCCGGCACACGGCTGTGCCTCCTCGGCTGTGCCGTCGGCGAGATCCCGGTGGCGGTCATGGCGTTTTTTCTGCGCTGAACGCAGGGCGGGCACAGCAGTTCCGCGTGACGCCCGTCTTTTTGAAGTCCCGCCGTTCCGCAGCCGCAGCCCTTTTTTCTTTCTTGCAAGCCAATGAGTACAGCGTGCCGGCTGCCGCTGCCGCCACAGAAAATCTATTGCCACCGTCTGCCGTTTTTGCTATAATAAAGCCGACAGGCACACAAGGCTTGGCTAAATGATCCGCTGTCATGCGCGGGCCTATTCTTCGTCAAAGGCCATGCAGCAGAGCAAGAAACAGGATCGGAGGAAAACGATGTTCAATCTGAGAAGCCACTTTCGGCAGGCTGTTGCCGAACTGAAAAAGCGTCGGTATTCCACGGTTTTCTGCGCGGCGCCGTTTGTATCCATGGAAGGCACTCTGGAACAGGATCGGCATTATCACACGCTGCCGGAAAAAATCGAAGGCCCCGCCTTTGATCTGGGGCAGTTCTTCGTCGGCCGGGACCGATACCTCTGGCTGGAAAAAGAGGTCGTTCTGCCGGAATCCAAAGAGGGCTGGGAGGTCGGTGGACTTTTTGATTTCGGCGACTCCGGCCCGGGTAACACCTATGGTTTTGAATCCTGGCTGTATGTGGACGGCCAGCTTTATCAGGGTGTGGACACCAACCATCAGGAGATCCTGTTTCAAGGGCGGGAAGGCAAACCGACCCGGCTGACATTCCTGCTGTGGACGGGACTGGAAGGCGGCGGTGCACACCGCACCTTCCACCACCAGTGCCGTCAGGCCGATATCGTCTACCTGAACAAAAAAGCGGATGAGCTCTACTTTTTTGCCAAGGCCATCACGGAAACACTGGAGCGCCTGCCCAGGGAGGACGCCTGCTGCGCAGTCTTGTCAAATGCGCTTGACAGAGCGCTGAAATGCATCAGCTGGGATGACGATCTCTTCTTTCCCTCGGCGGAAGAAGCTCACGCTGTGCTGATGGCAGAGCTGGTAGAAATGGAAAAACACACGGATGTGACCGTCAACATGGTAGGCCACACACACATTGATGTGGCGTGGCTGTGGCGTCTGAAGCACACCCGCGAAAAAGCGCAGAGATCGTTTTCCACCGCGCTGCGCATGATGGAGCGATACGATGAGTTCGTATTTCTTCAATCGCAGCCGCAGCTGTACAAATACATCCGGGAGGACTGTCCGGAGCTGTATCAGCAGATCCGTCAGCGGGTCGCAGAGGGAAAATGGGAAGTGGACGGCGGTATGTGGATCGAAGCCGACTGCAATCTCCTCTCCGGAGAATCCCTTGTACGTCAGTTCCTTTACGGCACCCGCTTTATTGAGCAGGAATTCGGCAAAAAATGCGAACACCTCTGGCTGCCGGATGTATTCGGCTTCAGCTGGGCGCTGCCTCAGATCATGGCGCAGTGCGGCATCCACACCCTCTCGACCACCAAGCTGGGCTACAACGAGTACAACGAGATCCCCAATGACCTGTTCAAATGGAGAGGCGTGGACGGCACCGAGGTCATGGCCTATTTTGTAAACACGCCCGTACCGGAGCACCCGTTCGACAGCCTGCTGTCCACCTACAGTGCGGATGTAATCCCATACTCCATTCTGGGAAGCTGGACCAAATTCAAAAACAAAGAGCTGAGCCGGGAAAATCTGGTCGCCTATGGTTTCGGTGACGGCGGCGGCGGTGTCACCCGGGATATGCTGGAGATGCGCCGGGTGCTGGATCGGCTTCCCGGTCTGCCGCACCTGAAGCCGACCAGCGCCGGTGCTTTTTTCCGCAAGCTGCACGAGCAGCTGGAGCAGACCGACCGCTACGTGCCGGTATGGGACGGCGAGCTTTATCTGGAATGCCACAGAGGCACCTACACCTCACAGGCCTACAGCAAAAAGACGAACCGCTATATGGAGACCGCCCTGACACAAACAGAGTGGCTTTCCAGCCTTGCATATCTTGCCGGCGGCAGCTATCCTGCGCAGGCACTGCACGACAGCTGGGAGACAGTGCTGCTTCATCAGTTCCATGACATCATTCCGGGCTCCTCGATCCGCGAGGTATACGAGGATTCCCACATCAACTATGCGGCGGCACAAGCACAGATGCACAGCGCCAAAAACGCCGCCCTTGCATGGCTTACCGCACCGGAAGATCACACGTACAGCATCTGGTCCACCAACAGCTTTGCCGGAACGGAACTGGTGCAGATCCCGGAAACGGGATCCGGCGTTTTCACCGACCGGAACGGCCATGTGCTGGAAAGCCAGAAAAACAGCTGCGGTCATCTGGTACAGGTCCGGACTGTACCCTTCGGCGTAACGCAGGTCCGGTTTCTTCCGCAGCCGGCTGACGTCATCACACCGGAATGTCCCTTTCTCTTTGAAGAAAACAAGCTGGACACGCCTTTCTACCATCTTGAATGGAATGATGCCGGCCAGCTGACGCAGATATTCGACAAAAAAGCAGGACGCCCCATTCTGCGTGACGGGCAGTACGGCAATGTTCTGGAAATGTATGAGGACAAGGCCGACGCTTGGAACGTCAACCTGATCCACACACAGAAAAAGGAGATCGTCCCCTGCAGCAAAAAACCTGAGCTTCTGGAGATCGGGCCGCTGAAGGCCGCTGTCCGTTTTGAATACCGTTACCATCATTCCAGCATCGTACAGGATATGATCGTCTACCGGGACTGCGGCCGCATCGATTTCTCTACTTATGCAGACTGGCACGAAAAGGACCGCCTGCTGAAAACCGTATTCTACACGGACATCCGCTCCACAAAGGCAACTTATGACATCCCGTTCGGCAGTATTGAGCGCCCCACGCACTGGAACACAAGTTGGGATTGGGCCCGGTTTGAGGTGTGCGGGCACAAGTGGGCGGATCTGTCCGAAAAGGGCTATGGCATCAGCCTGCTGAACGACTGCAAATACGGCTACAGCGCCAAGGATAACGCACTGGCGCTGAGTCTGCTGCGCAGCCCCAAGTATCCCGATCTTTCCGCCGATATGGGTGAACACACTTTCTGCTACTCATTGTATCCCCATCAGGGCGATCACACGGAAGGCGGCACCCTGCCGGCAGCGAATCAGCTGAATCTGCCTGCTCAGGTCATTGCCGGTGTTTTCAAAGAGCCGCGCAGACCTGCCGTGCTGACAGGCGATGGCGTGCAGCTCGACGCGATCAAAAAAGCCGAGGATGAGGATTGCCTGATCGTGCGTCTTCACGAATGCTGTGGAGGAAGGACCGAAGCAACGCTTTCTTCGGAATTTCCCGTAAAGAAAATCATCCCCTGCGACCTGCTGGAGAGAGACACGGGTGAGGCCGTGGAAGCTGCACAGGTCCATTTTACGGCAAGGCCGTTTGAGATCAAAACTTTCAAGCTGTATTTTTGAATCCGCAGCGTATTGTCCAACTCCCCACAGGCGGCAGCGCTGATCTGAAACACACACGATACGTAAGAGGTACCCGACATGGCACACAAAACACCCTTTATTCTGGTGCCCAGCAGCCACTGGGACCGGGAATGGTATCTGAGCTACCGCCGCGTGCAGGCAAGGCTGCTGCGGCTGATGAACAAGGTGCTGGCACTGACCGCCGAAAACGACGGTTACAGCTTTCTGCTGGACGGCCAGACCATCCCTCTGGAGGATTATCTGGCCATCTACCCCGAACGCGAGGATCTGCTGAAGCAGCTCATCCGCGAAGGGCGCATCGTCCCCGGCCCGTGGTACACCGTGCCGGACACCGCCATCCCCTGCGGCGAGGGCCTTGTGCACAACCTGCGCGAGGGACAGGAGCTTTGCCGCCGCTTTGGCGGCGGGCTGAACACCGCCTACTCGCCCGACAGCTTCGGTCTGGCCAGCCAGATGCCGCAGCTTTACAAATTGTTCGGCTTTGAGCGCGCGTTTTTCATGCGCGGCGGCTGGGCCGGTGCGGACGCCCCCAACACCGAGCCTCCGCTGATGCACTGGAGCGGCGCGGACGGCACCTGCCTGCCCACGCTGTACACCACGTACAGCGACGGCCTTGGCCTTGTCCGCAACTGCATCTGGCGCAGCTTTGACCGCGAGGACATGCCCTATGAGCTGTGCAAAGAGCGGTTTGAAGACCTGTTGACGCACCAGCAGAAAACCTGGAAAAGCAAGGTGCACTTTGCCGTTGTGGGCATTGACCACATGGAGCCCACCCGCGAACTGCCGCAGCATATCCGTCAGCTGCAGGCAGATTATCCCGAATACGACATTCATCTGGGAACCATGGACGAATTCTTTGACCTGCTGGTCAGGGAGGACCCCGCCCTGTTTGTGCCGGTGTCAGGCGAACAGCGCGGCAACCCGGACAGAAGCTTCCCGCTGGAAAACACTCTCAGTACCCGTATGGATCTGAAGGACAGCCTGCGCCGTGCCGAAAACCGCCTGCAGTATATCTGCGGTCCGCTGGCGGCGTTCTGCCCGGTGACGGACAGCTTTGAGGACATCGACACCGATCCTTTCTGCCGTCAGGCATGGAAGCTGCTGGCCGCCTGTCAGGCGCACGATTCCATCTGCATGTGCAACACCGACCCTACCAACCGCGACGTGGGCCGTCGGCTGGACCATGCGGAACAGATGAGCCGCGAAGCGGAAAAAATGCTGCAGCAGCGTCTGGGCGAGAGCATCGCCCCCGCGCAAAGCGCCGCCGCACTGGTGGTGTACAACCCGCTGCCCTTTGCCCGCAGCGCCCGTGTAAAAGGCTGCGCTGTGGCTCCCTGTGCCGCCCCCGGCATGCGGCTGGTAACTGCCGACGGCACGCCCGTACCCGGTGCCGTGCTGAAAGAGACCTACCGCAAGCGCCGCGACATCGAAACCATGAAGTACAATGAGTACGAAGAGGTTCTGCGCGACACCACCCGCTATCAGCTGGCCCCCATGCAGGATCACGACTGGTACACCGGTTTTGAGTACGAGTTCGACGCCGTCGACCTGCCCGCCTGCGGCTACCGCACCTATTACCTGACCGCCGGTGAAAATCTGCCTGCCGAAAAGGCCGCCGCACCCGCGCTGACGGTGCGCGCCGACGGCGACCTGTTTATTTTTGAACGCGGCGGCCAGACGCTGTATACCCTCCATTTCGAGGACGAAAGCGACTGCGGCGACAGCTATACCTTCCTGCCCGAAGGCGACCGGCAGGTGGTCAGCGCCAACGGCGCAGCCGTCCGCAGCGAGGAAAACGGCCGCACCGTACTGCGCCGCCGCTTTATCCTTGTGCGTCCGGACGGCGAGGTCCGTCTGGAGGCTGCCGTCACGCTGCTGCCCGGCGGCGACCGGCCGGATGTTGATATCGCCATTGAAAACGGCGCGGCAGACCACCGCCTGCGCATGGTTGTCACCCTGCCGCAGTGCGCCGACGAATGCTTTGGCGACACCGCCTTTGATCTGACCCACCGCCCCGTTTTTGCCGAAAACCCCGACGCCGCCCATGTGCGTACCCGCGCCATGCGCAACGTGGCCGGTGTGTTTGCCAAAGATACGCTGGCCGTGTTCAGCGCCGGTGCCCGCGAATGTGAGGTCACCTCCATTGCCGGCGGCACCCGTGCGGCGCTGACCCTGCTGCGCAGCGTGGGCCGCACCATGCGCATCCATGACGATGCAAGCGGCGGCGTTGGCACCCGCTGGTGGACCGAGGACAGCAAAATGCCGGGCCGCTATACCACCCGCTGCGGCATTGCTCTGTACTCCGGCAGACCTGCGGATCTGACCATACAGAACGACGCGCTGGCATGGCAGCTGCCGCCCGGCGTATACGGCACATGGGCCCACGGCAGTGCCGCGCCTGAAGCCGGCTTCCTCACCGTGGAAAACGCAGCGTTCTCCACCGCGGAAGCCCGCGAAAACGGCATGGCCGTCCGCGTATTTGCCGCAAAGGAAGGCGGTGATGCACGGCTGACCTTTGCAAAGCCGGTGCGCACCGCCCGGCTGGTGGATCTGCGCGGCGAACCCATGGCGGGCGGCATCACCGCCGACGGCCGCACCGTCAGCGTACCGCTTGCCCCCTGCAGGATCGCCACCGTGGAGGTCGGCTTCTGATCCTCCGCACGCTTTCCCAACCCGCATTTCCGCCAACGAGGCACGGCTCGCGCCGTGCCTCGTTTTGTACAAAAACTCCGGAGAACGAATCAGTCAAACGACTGAAGTTCTCCGGAGTTTTTACGTCATGCTATATTTCTGTGTCACCGTGCTTTTTTCAACAGCACGGTAAGAACGTGTCTTGCCGGAAAAAACTCATACAGGTGCAGCGAAGTTATCTCGCCCTGAAAACGTGAAAACTCTTTCATCACCTCAGAAAGCGCCCGCAGGACCACATCCGGCTCATCAATAAGAAGCGTTGAGTGCGGTGTCCAGCCAAAGCTATCGCCAAAATTTTCCTTTAACCGCAGCAGTGCGTCGCTGCAGTCCGGTGCAGCAAACAGGACCTTTGAACCGCCAAACAACCCGACGTGATTAAACATCACTGCAAATGGCGCTGTCGTTTCAGCCGCTGCCTGCATCCGCACAACCAGTTCCGGCTCCTCATTCGTCGAAAATCTTCCCAATGTTATGTGCTGTGGAATATTGCGGGTCTGCGTACCCGTATAACCCAGCTCATACAATGTATTCTGCATGCCGGAAAGCTTTTCTTCCGTTGCCGCATCATATCCGGCCAAGACATACAGTGCTTTTTCCGCCACAAACAACACCTCCTCTTACAGCTGTTCCAGCGCAGTGCGCAAGGTGGCCGCATCGGCGCAGCCCTCCGCCGCAGAAAACCCTCCCGCCAGCTTTGAGGAGCGCATGGCAAGCTTTGCGTTGTTCACCGCGTTGTCGTACAGCGGCTGACCGGGCATCCATTGTTCCAGCCGTGTACCGCCGTCCGCGCAGGCGATGATCCCCACCTCTGTGTCATGCTCCGCCGCATAGCGCTCGGCAAAGCTTTCGGCAAGGCTGACCCCCGCAAAGCCGCGGTCGGCACTGAAAGGCCGGAACGCCCCCGTCCACAGGCCGTTGCGCAGCAGGCGGATGCGGGAGAGATCCACCTCCGCCGCCTCGTTCACAAAACCACGGCCCGCCATATTGGACTGACCGATCAATAAAAAGGAATGAAGCATTGCGCACCTCTGGAAGAAAAGTGTTCTTTGTGCATACTATACCACGTTTTCTTTCGTCTGACAAGGCCGGCAGCGTCCTGCACCGATGCAGTTCAGTACGTCATCTGTGGGCAATGCTGTTTCAGCGCGGTATATACGTCCTTCTGCATGGCCAGCGCCTGCGCGCGGACGGTATTCACATAGCTCTCGCGGCTGCCGTCAAACTCCGCCGCGCTCTCATGGGCATACAGCACGCTGCGGGAAGCGCTGACAAACGCGCCCAGACCGTCCGGATTGAAGCAGGACAGAACATCCCGTGCGCCGCCGCCCTGTGCACCGTAGCCGGGCACCAGAAACCAGCTGTGCGGCATGGCGGCGCGCAGCGCCTGTGTCTCCTGCGGGAAGGTGGCTCCCACCACGGCGCCAATAGCCGAATAACCGCTTTCGCCCCGCAGGGCGTATCCCATCCGGTCCACCTGCGCGGCCAGCCACGCCGTCACCGTAACGCCGTTTTTGTCTGCGGACTGCACATCCGCCGCGCCGGGGTTGGAGGTGCGCACCAACACAAAAAGCCCCTTGTCATATTGCGCAGCCGCCTGTAAAAAAGGCTGCAGCGTGTCCATGCCCAAAAACGGCGACACCGTCAAAAAATCCGCATTTACAGGGCCGTCCGGCGCCAGATGTGCGGCGGCGTAAGCGCGCACGGTGTTGCCGATATCGCCCCGCTTGCTGTCATCCACCACAAAGAGTCCTTTTTGGTGTGCATATCGTACCACATGTTCCAGTGCGGCAAAGCCCTCCGCGCCAAAAACCTCAAAAAATGCCGCCTGCGGCTTGACGGCGGGCACAACGTCCGCCACAGCATCGATCACATCCCGCGCCCACCGTTCGACCGCCTCTGCCCGCGAAAGCCCCTTTTCCAAAGCCGTATAACACGGCGGCAGCTTTTCCCATTCGGGGTCGATGCCCACGATGCAGGGGTTTCTTTTGGCTTTGATCTGTCCTATGACCTCATCAATACGCACGGTTGCACACCTCTTTCTCATTCAGCAGGCTATCCAGCGCGGCGTTCAGCCGGCGCTTCATATTTTCCAGCTCTTCCGGCGCAGGGCGGTTGCCCTCCGCATACATTTCGTTTTTCGGCAGCCACCACACCGGCCCGGCCCTGGCATACGCGCCAAGGTCGCCGCTGCGCCGCGGAAACAAATGCCAGTGCAGATGCGCATCGCCATTGCCCAGCAGCTCGCAGTTCATTTTTTCCGCATCAAATGCCTTTACCGCCGCTTCGGCCACCAGCGACATCTCTTCCAGATATGTCAGTTTTTCCTCCCGTGCCAGATGATGCAGCTCCAAAACGTGATTTTTGTAAAGAAACAGCGTATAGCCGTAAAAATGCTGGTGATCACCGATCACCACATACCCGCTTTTCAGCTCCCGGACAAAATACGGGTTTTCGCCCCGGCGGATCTGCCCGATCCGGTCACAGACAAGACACATGTTCGTTTTCCTTTCGCTTATTCCAGGCCGCCGTACTCGTTTTGATACGCCCGCAGCGCCCCCAGATGCTCCGCACCGCCGATGACGCCGTTTTCTGCGGCACGGACGATATCCTGCAGCGTGACCACCGCACACACCGGCACACCGCAGCTTTTTTCCAGCTCGCGGACCGCCATTTGGGCCGAAGCACTGCTTTTTTCCATGCGGTCCACCGCCGTGACCACATTCACTTTACCGGCACCTTGCCGGCGCAGCTGCTCCAGATTCTTTTTCACCGTGTCGCCGGTGGCGACCACCGCTTTCAGCAGAATAACGCTTTTGCCGCACAGGTCTTCGCCCGTATCGGCGGCGGCACAATGGCCCACGTCCACCCCGTATTTGCGGTAAAGCGTCATGCCGGCAGCCACCACGCCCGGCACGTCTTTCTGTGCGCTGCCCGCCAAAAGCTCCCCTTCGATGTTGTTTTCCCGGATGCATTCGGCGTAAAACTCGCCCAGCCGGGCGAGCTGGCTCGCCGTGCGGTAGCGCGAGGTGTCGATGTAATACGGCGAAACGCGGCCGCTGGTCAGGGTGAAACGGCCAAACTGCAGCACGCCGTTGTCCGCCATAAAGCGGATGAAGCGCTCTTTGTAATTCAGTGCGTCCAGCCGGTAACCGAACATCTCGTCCATGGTGATGCCGAAGTACCGCGCCACGATGGGCAGCAGCGTAATATCCGGCGCAGAAAGGCCGGTCTCCCATTTGCTGACCGACTGTGCCGAAACCGAAAGCGCTTCGGCCAGCTGCGCCTGCGAGATGCGCTTGTTTTTGCGCAGGATGCGGATCTTTTCCCCTATATTGACCATATTCCAGCCTCCTTTTTTTCATTATACTACGCGCAGCCCCAAAAGCCCATACCGTATACGGAAAGCTTTTTTCAACCGGCGGTTGCAAAAACGCCCGCAGCCGGCAAGGCCACGGACGTTTTTCGTTTGATCTGCATATGACGGGCTGACTCCGGCTCCACTGCGCCGTGTTCCTTTGCACCGGCGCAGGAGCTTCCTCCTTACTCCAGCTCAAATGCGCCGGTATAGAGGCGATAGTACTGGCCCTGCTGCTCGATGAGCTGCTCATGGCTGCCGCGCTCGATGATGTGACCGTGGTCAAGCACCATGATGCAGTCAGAGTTGTGGACCGTGGAAAGACGGTGCGCAATGACGAAGACGGTACGGCCATACATCAGCGCATCCATACCGCGCTGCACCAGCGCCTCGGTACGGGTGTCGA
>CAZYRD010000002.1:0-39577 GCA_964649475.1 uncultured Faecalibacterium sp. | reverse complement strand
GCCATCTGGACATTCTGGGCATCACCCCTGTGGAGAACATGTAACAGCCGCGCGGCGGTCATTTTACAGGAGAGAATATGCGTACTGTCAGTATAATCGTTCCGGTCTACAACGCGGAAAAATATCTGCCTGCCTGCCTGCGCAGTATTCTGCGGCAGAGCTACCGCAGCCTTGAGGTGATCCTTGTCAACGACGGCAGCAAGGACGGCAGCCTTGCCGTCTGCAAAAAGTTTGCCGCAAAGGACAGCCGCGTCCGTGTGATCGATATTCCCAACGGCGGCGTGTCCAACGCCCGCAACACCGGCGTAGCCGCCGCCACCGGCGAGTATGTGCAGTTTGTGGACAGCGATGACCTTCTGGCGAAAAACATGACGGAAGTGTTGGTACGTGAACTGGAAAAGGATGCGGCAGATCTGGCGGTATGTGGACATAAACAGGTGTTTGTGCAAAAGAACGGCGTAAAAGAAAAGCGGTATGCTTGTACAGGAGAGCGCTGTTTAATGGCGCGTGAAGCGTTTCTGGAACAGTTGCCGACGTTGGTGCTGCAGGGCGGTATGGAGTGCGTGTGGAACAAGCTTTACCGCCGCAGTATGATCATCGCACAGAATGCGATATTCCCAACGGATACCAGCTACGGCGAAGATTATCTTTTCAATATTCCGTATTTTGCGGCGTGCAGCCGGGTGGTATTTCTGACAGAGCCGTTGTATTGCTACATGCACTACGGGCAGCAGTCGCTTTCCCGCAAATGTCCGCCGGACCGTTATGCCAATCAGATGCGGCTGGTGGATGCTTTACAGGATATGCTGGAACAGCAAATCGGCTTGACGGAAGCGATGCGGCAAGAGCTTGCGCGGTACAGGGCGGCATATCTGTACGAGCTGCTTTCGCTCATCTGTGCCGAGGATAACGATCTGAACCGGGAACAGAAGCTGGCGCAACTGCACACACTTCTGGAAAACGAAATTTTTCAAAAAGACTATTTTGTGGTACAGGCACCGGGGCTTTTTGCACAGCAGGTACAGCCGTTTGTGCATGCGCGGGATGCGGAAGGTCTGCTGCAGATGTTTGACGATATCCGTGCCCGTATGCGTAAAGATGAAAAACGGCCGGTCACCCTGTGGCTTGTGCGGAAATGCAAAGCGTATAGTGAAAAGTACCCGGATTCCCGTTTGGGAAAAGCCGCCCATGTGCTGTATTTGAACTTCGCTACGGTAGGAATAAAAGAAACCCTGCGGCGGGTGTTTGGAAAACTGCTTCGCAGAGAGTAAAGGCAGGAGAGAAACCATGCAAACAGTCAGCGTCGTTGTACCGGTGTATAATGCGGAAAAATATCTGCCGGTCTGTCTGCGCAGCATTTTAAGGCAGAGCTACCGTCAGCTTGAGGTCATCCTTGTCAACGACGGCAGCAAGGACGGCAGCCTTGCCATTTGCAAAAAGTTTGCCGCAAAGGACAGTCGCGTCCGTGTGATCGATATTCCCAACGGCGGCGTTTCCAACGCCCGCAACACCGGCCTTGCCGCCGCCACCGGCGCGTATGTGCAGTTTGTGGACAGCGATGACATATTGCACCGCCACATGGTACGTAGAATGATGGCAGAGCTGGAGCGAACCGGGGCTGATCTTGCCATTTGTGATATGCAGCGGGTATTTGTGCGGGGGTTGCGCAGCAAAAGCGTGCGTATTATGCATGGAAAACTTCCGCCGGAGCTGCGTTGCATAGGCAGCGAAACTTTTTTGCAGCGTTTGCCGTGGCTGTTGCATGAAGTGGGTGGTATGGAAAGCCCCTGCAACAAGCTGTACCGGCTTTTTCTGCTTCGCAAACATGGCGTATGTTTTCCGGCAGATATGCGGTATGGCGAAGACCTCATGTTCAATATCGATTACTTTGCTGTATGCGGTGATGTGGTGTTCCTTGATCAGCCATTGTATCGGTATATGTACTGGGGGGGGCTTTCACTGACCCGGCGTTGCCCGCCGGATATGTATGCGCAGCTGATGCGTCAGATGGATGCCCTGCAGCAGATGTTGCGGCAGAAAACAACACTGCCGTTGGATGCGGAAGGGCTGCTTGCAAAACATCGGGCGGCATATTTGTACGAGTTTGTATCGATGATTTGCGAGGAGTCCGCCGCAGAGAACGACGACGATAAAATTGCTTCGCTGCAGAAAGCACTGGATGATCCGGCGTTTCTTCCCTCCTATTTTGCGAAACCGCCACAGAATGGGTTTGCACCGCAGATTGAGCCGTTTGTGCGTGCGCGGGATGCGCGCGGTATTTTGCAGACGTTTCAATCAATTCGCGCGCAGCTGAAGGAAGAGGCGAAGCATCCTGTTTCGGCGTTTCTGGCGCGGCTGCTGCGAAGCTTCAGCGAAAAACATCCGGACAGCCGACTTGGAAAATCGGCGCATATCCTGTATTTGAATCTGGTAACTGTGGGCATGGGTGAAACGATAAAACGCATTCTGGGCAGGTTTGTAAAATAACCGACTGAGATACCTGTGGCGTAGCTATGAAATAGAATATATATGCAATAAAACCGCCGACCGGAAATTCCGATCGGCGGTTTTTGTACGTGGAAAACGAAAAGAAAAAGCGGAAAGTCCGGCAATGGTTCGCCGCAGCGGACTGTTTGGTAATGGGGTCAGCGCAAGTCGACCTTCACGCCGGTGCGCAGCACCACCGGGCCAAGCAGGCCGTAGTCCTTCCAGTTGGCAAGGACGGTCAGGTGGTCGGTGTCGCTGTCCTCGGGGGCATCGCCGTCGGCGGCGGTCTTGTTGGCGTTGCTGGCCTCGTGGGCAAGGCGCAGGCTCAGCTCCTCCACGCGGTCGTAATAGCCGTTGGCCATCAGACGGTTGTTCAGCGTGGTGGCCATTTCGATCATGACAGTGTTTTCACCGGGTACAAGCAGCTCGCTGATGTCCACCCGCAGCGCGTTGGCGTCCAGTTCTCTGGCGGGACGGCCATTGACGGTGACGGCAGCCATGCTGCCGCACAGGCTGCCAAGGCACAGCACGCCGGTGTTGGCGGCGTTCCAGTTCTGCGGCAGGGCGAAAGTGCCGGTGTACCGGCCGACGCCGGAGATCTCACGGCCGACGGCAGGGATCTCGCTCCACGGAACAAGGGCGACGCAGCCCGCGACGATAGCGGTTTTTTCGGTCTCGTAATACACCTCGTCGGTGACGATGCCAAGGCCGCGGTCCTCATGGATGACCACCTTGTCGCCGGCGTCCCAGCTTTCTACGGCCAGGGTCCAGTCGGTGATCTCCACGTCGGCGGGGGCGTCGGCAGTGACGACGCGATAGCTTTCATCGGAGAACTCCACCGTGTGCTCGCCGGAGACCCAGACGACCATGCTTTCGGCACAGATGTCGGCGCCTTCGGTTACGGCCTGTGCGTGGCGCTCGCCGGTGCCGGCGGGGTCGATGGCGATCAGGCGGGCCTGACCGGGTGCGAGGGTGACGTCCATCCAGGTGCAGCCGTCCTGATGACGGTAGCAGCCGACGGGGCTGACCTCGCCGGTCCATGCGTCCAGCGTGTAAGGCTTACCGGTGACTTCGGCTTTCAGCGCAAAGGTGAAGGCTTCCTTTTCGGTGTACTGCATGTTGTAAAGGAAGGCGTACCAGACGCCGCCTTCCTCACGCAGGTGGGTGAGAATGTTTTTGTCCGGCACAAGGCGGCCAAGGCGCGGCTGTACACCCAGCTCCTGCAGGGCGGCCAGCGTGTCGGCCTGTGCGGCGGTGCGCACGTTGGGGTGCTGCTTCATTTCTGCCACAACAGCGGCCAGAGCCTCGTCTTGTCCGTCCAGGTAGGGGGTGCGGCAGGCGGCGGTGGCGTGGGTGACGTACTCGTTGGGACGCACCATTTCGGTGACGTTATCCACAAAAACAACGGGCAGACCCTTTTTCACCAGCTCCAGCAGCTTTTTGGCGCTGCAAAGCGGCAGCCCCTCCTGATACACGATCACGGCGCGGTAACCGGGGCCGTCCTTCTGCAGCATGCCGTCGGCGAAGTCCACAAAGTCCTCTTCCAGCAGCTGCGGGGCAAAGTAATCCCAGGTGTAGCCATGGTTCTGCAGGGTGCAGTCCTGCCAGTAGAAGCCCTTATTGGCGCGCATCCACTGGTTTTCGTAGACGTCCTGCTCGTCGCAGTTGCGGAACATGACGTTGTTGAAGTTGTAGTCCAGACGCAGCATGGCGATGTCCATACGCGGGTCGCCGCGGCGCAGCACATACTGGAAGCGGGAGATCATATCCGTCCAGCGGTTGTAGTGGCAGAACGCCGGCTGGCGGGAGCCGAACCGCTCGGAGAAGATGGGCCACATGCCCTCGTGACCGGGCCAGTAGGTGTCGGCGTCGGTGCCGGCAATGCTGGAATAGCCGTGCAGCACGGTACGGGCCACACCGGCGGCAAACTGGGTGAAGATCATCTGATCATAGAAGTTCAGCGGCATCATGTAGTTGAGGCGGGTGGCGCCCGTCTCGCTGGAATACAGCCGACGGTACACGTGGGCGGTACCGGCAAGGCCGCGGAACAGGTCGATCTGGCTGACAAATTCCAGAGATTCGGTCTCGATGCCGTCGGCGTATTTGCCGGGCTGGCTGATCTCAAACGGCAGACCGTAGGAGATTTCGCTGCGCAGCTGCATGTTGTGCTTGTGCAGCCATTCCTGCATGGGCTGCATCATGTTGGCCATGTACAGGTCGGTCATGGTCTGGTGCAGGTCGTTGCGCAGTTTTTCCAGAAAGACCTTGTCGGCGCAGGTGTAGTGGAAGATGAAGCGGTCCTGCATCTGACCGCATTCGCGTACCACAAAGGGGAGATACGGGGTCACATCGTAGCCGCGGCGGCGGGTAAATTCCTCGCGGAAATGGTAACCCCACAGCTGGCCGCCTTTGCCGAAGGTGCCCAGCTCCAGAGAGTCCATGTACATCATGGCACGGCCGTTGGCCTTCAGGTTTTCGCGCAGTTCGGGGGTCAGCACCACGTTTTCCCAGTATTCGATAAACGCATCGATGCCGTAGTGGTCCAGATAGTTGACGGTGTAGGAAACGGAGACCGAGGGCTCGGCGGTCTGGCCGGTGCCGTGCAGCCAGAAGGCGAACAGCAGCCACTCGCCGTCGGCAGGGGCGGTCCAGTCCAGCGTGCCGTCCTGCACGGCGTCGGTCAGCACGATGGCGCTTTCCGGCAGCAGAACGGGCATATCGTCCTCTTTTTCGCCGGTGGTGCGGATGGCTGCAACCGCTTCCAGCTCCACTTTTTTCACGCTGTCAAAGCAGGGGACGGCCTTCTGCAGCGCGCCGGTGCGGCGCTCGCCTGCGGAAAGACGCTCCACGGTGTAGTCCAGCTCCTTGGAGGCGGCCTTGTCATCCGGTGTGATGGTGATCAGGTTGGCGTTGGCCCAGTTGGTGCCGCTGGTCATGCTGACGCTCATACTGCGGCGGGTGGTCTCCGCCACCATGGTGTGAGAATCGTGCACCCACTCCTCACTGCCCCAGCCGTACAGGCTGGAATCCGCGCCGGGTTCCTGCATGGCGAGAAATTCGATGCCGCCGAAACCGGAATCGTACAGGCTTTTGATCTCCTTTTTCAGGGTCTCGTCGGTGTGAAAGCCTTCCGCCAGCCACCAGCGGATGTCAGGACGGTATTGGATATCGGGGTTGAGAAACTGTTTTTTATCCAGCATGGGATGCTCCTCCTTGCATAATTTGACATTTTATCACAGGGGCGCTATACTCATTATAGCAGGCGGTCATGGCGTTGCCCATACCGCTGATTGCGGCAAAGATTGCAGATATTGCTCTTTCAAAAGGAGGCGGCGTGATGCGGGATCCCATGGTCGACGAGCTGTTTGGAAAAACGGGTGCGCCGCTGCAGCAGCAGGATATCCAGACCGGGACGGGCCCGGCGTATTTTAAGGGCGAGTACAATGTGGAGCGTCAGGCGCAGTACTACCGTGTACCGTGCTACCCGTCCGCTTTTGCGGATGCCCAGCTTTTGTACGTGCAGCTGCTGGGAAGCGAGCTGTTTGCGTCGTCGCATTACACCCGGCGCGCCGGACTGGATTCGTTTCTGATCGCCCAGACCTTTGCCGGTGCGGGCCGGCTGGAGTACGAGGGCAGGCAGTATGAGCTTGCTCCGGGCGATGTGTTCTGGATCGACTGCCGCCGTCCGCATGCCTACGAAGCGGCCTCTCCGCAAGGGTGGGGATACCGTATGCTGCATCTGAACGGTGCTGCGCTGACGGGGCTGTATGCGCCGGTGCTGCAGCAGGGCTGCGTGCGGTTTGACGCACCGGGACAGGAATTTCAGGATGCCCTGCGGGAGCTGTTTCTGCAGACGGCACAGCCGAAAGAGAGCTTTGAGCTTACGGCGCACCGCCTGCTGACGCAGCTTGTCTGCGCGCTGCTGGCGCAGCTGCCTCAGTACAGCCGCCGGACGCTTCCGTCCGGTGTTCGCAGCCAGCAGGACTGGCTGCGGGAAAACTGTACCGCGCCGCTGACGCTGGAAAGCATCGCGGAGCAGTTCCATCTGAGCAAATTTCATATGGAACGCGAGTTTAAGCGGCACACCGGCCAGACGGTGTTTGCATATCTTGCGGGCTGCCGCATCGAGCAGGCAAAGCGCCTTCTGCGCACGACGGATCTGTCCGTGACGGAGGTCGCCGCGCAGGTCGGTTTTGCCGAATACACCGGCTTTTACCGCACCTTCTGCCGGTGCGAAAACCAATCACCGGCACAATACCGCAAGCGCTGGCGTGAGCTTTGAAAAAACACGACTGAAAATGCATTGGCGGCAATGCGTAAAGCAGCCACAGAGACAAGAAAACGCACCGGAACAGCGGACTTCGACCGCCGGTTCGGTGCGCTTTTTAATTGTTTGTCCAGACTTCAAAAGCCGCGTGCCAGGTGTCGCGGGCAAAGGGACGGCGCTCGTCGCCAACGGTGCGGGCATAGGTGTCACAGAACAGCAAAAAATCGACGATCTGCTCCCGCACAGTGCGCCACTCGCGGAATATGACCTCACTCCACTCCGGTGCGGCCGCGTACTGACGGGTGGCCATTGCTTGAGCGATCAGAGCTTCGGCGTCATAGGGGATGCGACGTTCTTCCACAAGCGCCTGTCCGTTTTCCACGGTCAGTAGTGTGTACGGCGCGCCAAAACTGCCGCAATCCAATGGAATACCACAGGAACCGGGATTGATAAACAGCCGGTCGTCCGCCCACAGATGAAATTGTGTGTGGGTGTGACCGAAAAGATAGATCCCCTCCGGCAGAGCGGCGGCTGCACTGCGAAAGGCGCCGTCCTGCAGCAGGGCATTTTGTGCGTATTGGGAAAACTCCTCCCGGGATACCGTTTGTTCGGGCCAGCGCTGGGACACGGCACGCGTGCGAAGATGAGCATGGATCGCTTCACCGGCGAAGGCTTCGGAGCTGTGGCTCATGTGGAGCGGCGTCCGCCAACACCAGCTGCAGTGCGGGCAGATTGCCGTGAATGTCGGAAATGATGGCGTATTTCATGTGTGCTCCTTTTCGAAAATGACAATGGAGAGAGGATCATTTCCCGCCCACGAACAGCAGGTGGTTGCTCATACCGAGAAATTCCGGTTTTTCGCAGATGTACCAGTGCCAGCGCAGGTAGGCGTTGTAGTTTTCCTCATCCATGGCGTTGATGTGCGGTGCCAGCAGCTCGCTGGCGCCGTCACTGGCTATCTCATGCAGAATGTGCACGCCTCCCGCAGTCAGCATCCGGCGGCACTCTTCCACCGTGTGGAACACGAACGGGAAATCCTGAAGGGAAAAGGTTTCCCTGTCAAACGCACCGGCGGTGAAATAGTCCTGCCGGTACATAAATTCGGTCAGAAATACCATGTCGTTGCCGATGAACGCGAAGAAAAGTCTGCCATCCGGCTTGCAGACCCGTCTGGCTTCGGCAATACAGCGTTGGCGGTCGGCTTCGCTGTGCAGATGGTACAGCGGCCCGAACAGCAGTACGATGTCGAAGCTTTCGTCGGCATAGCGGGAAAGATCCACCGCGTTGCCCTGCACAAGCTCGATGGAAAGCTCCGGCGTCAGTTTTGCGCGAAAGGCGTCGATGTTGGCGGGGGAAAGCTCCAGCGCCTGCACGGTATATCCCTTTTTGGCAAAATACAGACTGTATTCCCCGGCGCCTGCGCCGATATCCAGTATGTTGGCCCCCGGAGCAAGGTAACGCTCGATATAACGCACGGTGGTGAGAAATTCTACCCGCGCAGCTTTTGAACGATTCAGCCGGTGATCCTCATCGAACAGCTCGTAGGTTTTCCGGATCTGTTCGGTCTCGTCCTGAATGGCGGAAAGCTCATCGAAATTCATAACAAGGTCCTCCACGGAAAGCGCGTCCGGCAGTGATCGAAAAGGGATGCGTTCGGCCGTTGATCGAAAGTGGAACTATGGATCGTCGCACAGAGAATATATCGGCAGAAAACACTTTTAAGCGTTTTTGACCACTGACAGCATTATCGTGGCTGTGCGTACAAATACTGCTTATATGCGTTCAGGGCGGCGACATCGCGGGCTTGTAAATACTTTCGCTGTATGGTTGTGTGATTTGTATCAGCGATTTTGCTGTAAGCATCTTCCAGCGTATACCAGCCAACCGTGGTGCCGTGCTTTGTCTCATTTGCTGTGAGATGCTGCTGGAAAGCAGTGCTGTTGGTTGTGATGATAAAGTAGTAGGAAATTTGTGTGTAGTCACAATGCGCTCTGTTTTCTTCTATATACCCCAGCGGTTCCAAAGTGAGAATGGTAACGCCGGTTTCCTCGTCGACCTCTCTTCGGACGGCACTTTCAATGCTTTCACCGTTTTCCACACCGCCGCCGGGCAGAGAATACAACCCGAACTCCTGTGCGTACATAACTGCATAGTTGTCCTGTTCGTTTTTGATGATTGCGCGGGCGGTTATTCTTGGTTTTGCACCGGACGATCCCTCGGAACCAATGATGTCTTTATCCGTGATCGTGCAAATGTGATTCATGGAATACGATTCAGAGATATTCATTCAAGTGTCGCCCCCTCTTTTGGAATTGAAACGAATTATAGCACAGGGCTGCAAAACCGTCAAGGGATATCTGCAAAAGAAGAAGAGATCACCGTTTGCGGACGGTGATCTCTTGCTGGACGATCGGGCTGTGATTAATTGTGCCGGATGATTGATATATCGTCGAATGTGCAGACGTCTCGTCGTGTTCAATCGGCGGTGGTGGGCAGGAAAAGCTCCTCGCCGAGCCGGTCGCGGAGAAGCGCATACTGGAAATAAGCGTAATCTTGAAGCAGAACGTCATCGGTTTCAGTATAAGCACTGCCGTCACCATCGATGAGACAACCGGCGGAAACGACAGGCCATGCTTCACTCAGCTGTGTCAGACAGTCGATATAGTCGCTTTTTGGGAGACCGGCAGCGGCAAACAGCTGTGATTGCAGAAGTGAGACACTGATGAGCGAGCCGTCTTCAATGAGGTCTTCTTTGTTCAGGTCAAAATTGGCCCAGATGCAGAAGGGGGTGGTGTATTGATCCAGCGCATCCGCTGCGCTGCCGTCCAGACGTTCTGCTGTCAGCGTATTCAACAGGTCGTTTTCAATACGGGGCAGGTGATCGCCGAAGAAGATGACGATCATCGGTTCATCGCGCTGCGAGCAGCGGTCAATAAACTCCTCAAAGGCGCGGTCGCTTTCGTGGATCAAATTGATATACTGTGTGGCAAGGGGATATTCGCCGGAGGGTGACAGGATCTGTATGGGTTCGTCAAAATTCTCGTATTCATAACCGCCGTGATTCTGCATTGTGATACCAAAAAGGAACAGCGGAGTGTCCTCCTGATCCAAAATCAGATCAACTTCTCGATAAAACGCTTCATCAGAAACGTAGCTGCGCAGTTTTTCGGTGTTCTGCATGGAATACAGATGATAGAATTCATCAAAACCAAGAAGCGGATATCCTTCGTCGCGGCTCCAGTTGCGGGCGACCTCCGGATGCATGGCGATACTACGGTAACCCAAGGAACGCATGACGGCGGGCAGTGCCTTAACGTCGGAAGAGATGAAGGTATCGTAAGGCGTACTGGTGGAATTCATACGGCTGTTGATACCGGTGAGAAACTCGAATTCGGTGATACTGGTACCGCCGCCGATGACCGGAACCTGTACTTCGCCCCAAAGCGTATTGGATTCGCCACGCAAGCTGTAAAGGAATGGCGTCAGCGGTTCGCTGGCTTCGAAAGCGCTGTAAGCGTCCATATCTGCGAAAGATTCGTTCATCACCACGATAATATGCGGCAGGACGTTCGCTTTTTCGCTGTCGTCCTCACCATATTTAGTCGCCAGTTCTTCCAGCGCATCGGTAGAAAAACCGGAGGGGCGCTGCGGAAACGATGCGGTGATATTGGTCATGAAGGTAAGAAGAAATCCTTCTTCTTGATTTTGCATAGTGGGTTTCCAATCATTAACGGCAATGCCTAGTTTTTTCTGTATCGGTTGTAGGTTAATGGAATAGATCAGCAGAACACAGACGATTACGCCCGAGACACGCAGAAGAATATTTTTTATCAGATAAATGGTTTTCTTTTTGGGATCGGGCTGTTTTTTGATGGGGCGGTATGCACGTAACAGCAAGCAACCGCAGAGCATAAAGCACAGCACAAGCGGCATGCGGGAATCCAATTCAAAGTTATACTGTCCGGCCACCTGAGCGGCGGTGCCGAAAGCAAGAATGTCGGCGGGCAACATGACGGAACCGCGGAACTGCAGCGTATAGTAGTTTGCGATGACACCGACAGTCATAATACCGCTGACGATACACCCGGAAACAAAGAGATTGCCGCACAGTGCAAAGACCAGTACCAGCAGGACGAGCAGTACAAGCAGTGAAACGAGAAGAGGCTCTAAAGGCAGTCGATACCAGAAAGTGTGACTGAGCAGCTGCATGGCGGAAAATGTGTAAAGACACCATAATATCGGTGCGATAACATAGGAGATGTACCGAAGCGCTGCAATTTTACGAAGCGTTGGCCAGAACAGAATGAGAAGAAGACCGGTCCCCAATTGCAGGCAATGCACTGGATAGCGGAGATATACAAGTAAATAACGAAAGAAAGAATGACCGTCTGTGTTTATAGTGTAATCGGCAATCACCCAGTACAGCATAGCTGCTATACTGCAAAGGCAAAACGCCACAGACCAAATGGTAGTTTTATGTTTTTGGTACAAAATGAGTCCTCCTTAATGTTTTATGGCGAGGGGATTACCCCGCGTATTCGTTGGCGGCGTCGAACTGGGCGTTGTACAGCTCGCTGTACAGGCCGCCCTTGGCGATCAGCTCGTCATGGGTGCCGCATTCGGCCACGCGGCCCTCTGCAATGACGGCGATCTTATCCGCATTGCGGATGGTGGAGAGCCGGTGCGCAATGACGAAGCAGGTGCGGCCTGCCATCAGCTCAAGCATGGCGGCCTGAATGGTGCGCTCGGTGCGGGTGTCCACGTTGCTGGTGGCCTCGTCCAGGATCAGCATCGGCGCGTCCAGCAGCATGGCGCGGGCGATGGTCAGCAGCTGCTTCTGACCTTTGGAAATGCCCTCGCCGCCGTCGGCAAGCTGGGTGTCGTAGCCCTGCGGCAGAGAACGGATGTAGCTGTCCACGTGGGCGGCACGGGCGGCGGCCTCCACCTGCTCACGGGTGACCTCCGGCCGGCCGTAGGCCAGGTTTTCGTAGATGGTGCCGGTGAACAGCCAGGTGTCCTGCAGCACCATGGAAAACGCCTTGCGCAGGCTTTCGCGGGTGATGGAGCAAAGCTCCTGTCCGTCGATGGTAATGCTGCCGGAATCCACGTCGTAAAAACGCATCAGCAGGTTGATGACGGTGGTTTTGCCGCAGCCGGTCGGCCCGACGATGGCCACGGTCTGGCCGTCCTTCGCCTCCAGAGAAAAGTCCTTCAGTACCGGTTTTTCGGGGTCGTAGCCAAAGCGTACGTTGGTCAGCTTTACCTCGCCGCGCACATCGGTCAGTTCCACGGCGTCGGGGGCGTCGGGAGTCTCCTCCGGCTCATCCAGCAGGCGGAATACGCGTTCGGCGGCGGCCATGGCGCTCTGCAGCTCGCTGATGATGTTGGAAAACTCGTTGATGGGGCCGGAAAATTTGCGGGAGTACAGCACGAAGCTGGAAACATTGCCCAGACTGATGCCGCCCGCCATGTACAGCAGACCGCCGAAAATACTGATGAGCGACAGCGACAGATTGTTGATGAAATTGACGGTGGGACCGGTGATGCAGGCAAAGGCGTCCGCTTCGCAGTTGGCGTTGCAGGCATCGGCGTTGCGCTGCTCAAACCGGTCAAGAAAGACCTGCTCCCGGTGGTAGGCGCGGATGGTCTTCAAACCGCCGGTCATCTCCTCGGCGTAGCCGTTGAGGATGCCCAGCTTTTCGGAGCGGCTGCGGTACAGCCGGCGCACCTTGCCGGAACGGTATTTGGTAAACAGGATGGAAATGGGCACCGTCACCGCAAACACCAGCACCAGTACGGGCGAGATGGAAAGCATCATCACCACCGAACCGATGACGGTGATGGCGCTGGCAAGCATCTGCACCAGATCGTGCGAAAGCGAGGCGTTGATGGTGTCGATGTCGTAGGAGAGCACGCTGAGCACGTCGCCCACGGCGCGGTTGTCAAAAAAGCGTACCGGCAGGCGGGTGAGGTGATCGTACAGCTCCTGCCGCATACGGCGCACCACCTTGCGGCTCAGGGAGACCATCATCGTGGCAAGGCAGTAGCTCAGTACGCTGGAGATCAGGTAAAAGACGATCATCAGTGCCGCGTAGCGGAATACGGTGTCGAAATCCACCGCGCCCTTGCCGGGGCGGATGGCGTCGATGGCGCTGCCGGAAAGCCTGGGGCCGAGCAGTGCCAGAAGATTGGACGAAACGCTGAACACCGCTGCCAGAAGCAGCAGCCATTTGTCGTGGGAAAGATAGCCCCAAAGCCGCAGCAGTATGGGCTTGGCGCGGCCGGTGGGCTTTTCATACACGCCGCCGCGAGGGCCGGGTCCGGGCATTTTCTGAGGTTTTGCCATGTTGTCAACCCTTCCTTTCCGGCTCAGCCGCCCATTTGCAGCTCGGCGATCTCGCGGTACGCCGGGCAGGTCTCAAGCAGTTCTTCGTGGGTGCCGCGGCCGATGATGCGGCCGTCGTCCAGCATCAGGATCAGGTCCGAATGCTGCAGGCTGCTGATGCGCTGCGCGACGATCACCTTGGTGGTATCGGCAAAATCCTTTGCGAGGGCACGTCGCAGAGCGGCATCGGTTTTGTAATCCAGCGCGCTGGAGCTGTCGTCCAGCAGCAGGATGGGCGGGTTAGCGGCAAGGGCACGGGCAAGCAGTACACGCTGCTTCTGGCCTCCGCTCAGGTTGGAACCGCGGATGGCCATGCCGCTGTCCAGTCCGCCTTCGCGCTGGGCGATGAATTCCGCCTGCGCGGTCTGTGCGGCGGCCTCCAGTGCCTCGCGCGGCAGCCCGCGGCCGATGTCGATGGCCTCGGCCAGCGTACCGGCATAGAGAAAGTCGTTCTGGAAAACGACGCCGAACTGGTCGTACAAAATATCGGGCGCGATGGCCTCCACCGGCTGGCCCCAAAGCCGCACCTGACCCTTCTGCGCGGTGTAAAAACCGAGGATCAGCCGCAGCAGCGTGCTTTTGCCGCTGCCGGTGGGGCCCAGAATACCCAGCGTCTGCCCTTTGTGCAGGGCGAAGCTGATGTCGGTGAGCTGGTCGCGTACGCCGCCGTAGGAGAAGCTGACGTTTTCGAACTCGATGCAGGGAACGGTTTCATCCGCAGCGGCCGTGCTCTGCGGCAGAGTCTGCTGCATGGGGGTAAGTAAGACCTCCTCAATGCGGCGGGCGCTGGCGGCACCCTTGGAATACATGACGAACAGACGCGAGACCATCATCAGTGCATTCAGAATGATGGTGAAATAGCTGAGGAAGGCGATGATGGTGCCGGAGGTGGTGAGTCCGGCGTTGACGCGAAAGGCGCCCACCACGATCACCAGCGTCAGGCCGGTGTTCAGCAGCAGGTTCATCACCGGATTGGTCACGTTCATCAGCAGAGCCGCGCGCTGTTCGCGGTCAATGACCTCGTCGTTGGCTTCGCCGAAGCGGCGGCGCTCGTACTCCCCGCGGGAGAGCGCCTGAATGACACGGATGCCGTTCATGCTCTCCTGCGCGCGGCGCACCATCACGTCCAGTGCGTTCTGGGTGTTGGTGTACATTTTGACGCCCTTGGAGGACACGGTGGTCACGACAAAGCCCAGCAGCGGAAGAATGGCTACCAGCACCAGCGTCAGCACGGGCTCCAGCACAAAGCACAGCAACACGCCGCCGATCAGCAGAATGGGCGCGCGTACGCCAAGGCGCTGCATGCGGTCGATCATCTGATGGGTGTTGTAGGTGTCGCTGGTCAGGCGGGAGATGAGAGAGGGCGTGGTAAAGGCGTCCTCCTGCGCGCAGCTCAGATGAAGGATGCGGGCAAACAGGTCGTGGCGCAATTTGCGGGTGATGTCCCGGGAAATGCGGGTGGCCATGCGGTTGGCGATGACATTGGACGCCAGCGCCGCGGCGGCACACAGGATCATCAGCGCGCCCCAGATCCATATGGCGGAAACATCGTACGCAGGAACGGCGTCGTCCAGAATGCGGGAGAGCATCCATGGAAGAAGCAGTTCGATGATGGTGCCGAAAAACTTGACGGCGAGCTGTATGCCCATCACCGGCAGCTTCGGCTTTGCGTATTGCAGAATTGTTTTCATCAAATCTCCTTCGGCGATATCATAATGCGGCAAAAACACATATTTGTATTATTATAGACCTGTATGCTGAACTTGTCAAATTGAGGGAAATTTGTTAAATCATTTAAAAATACAGGGGTGGCTGTTGCAAGTTGTTCGTGAATGGTTTATAATAAAACCGGAAAATACACAGCAAGCCAGAAACGGAGGAAAAACAATGAAATTTTTTATCGATACCGCCAATGTGGAGGAGATCCGCAAGGCAAATGATATGGGCGTCATCGCAGGCGTCACCACCAACCCCAGCCTGATCGCCAGGGAAGGCCGTGACTATGCCCAGACGCTGGCCGAGATCGCCACCATCGTGGACGGCCCCATCTCCGGTGAGGTAAAGGCCACCACCGTCAGCGCCGAGGATATGATCGAGGAGGGTCGTGCCATCTACGCGCTGGATCCGGCGCATATGGTGGTCAAGATCCCCATGACCGCCGAGGGCCTCAAAGCCATCAAAACGCTTTCCGCCGAAGGCATTCCCACCAACTGCACGCTGATCTTTTCGGCCAATCAGGCGCTGCTGGCAGCCCGCGCGGGCGCCACGTACGTCAGCCCGTTCCTCGGCCGTCTGGACGACATCGACATCCCCGGCATCCAGCTGATCGAGGATATCACCGCAATTTTTGCAAACTATCCCGAGATCAAAACCGAGATCATCGCCGCCAGCGTGCGCAGCCAGCTGCACGTCACCGACTGTGCCCTCGCCGGCGCGCACATCGCCACCGTGCCCTACAAGGTCATCGAGCAGATGGTGAAGCATCCTCTGACCGACGCCGGCATCGAAAAATTCAAGGCCGATTACATCAAGGTGTTCGGCGAATAAGCTTCTGAAAGAGCGTCCGGCTGTTTCTTCTGCGGCAAGAAAAGATCCCGCCCGTTTGTGAAAAACGGACGGGGTTTTTTGCTGCCATGATCGTATGCGAGCCGTTTTTTGTGCTGCAGCCGTGCGCGTTGCCGTACAGATCTGCGCTTACCCGCAAAAGCTTTCGGCGACCATCCGGTTGATGCAGTGCCGGTGAGGAATGCCGCCGCTGCAGCAGTCGAAGATGTCTTCTTCGTATTTGTGGAAGAGCCAGTCGTGATACAGCCGCATAAGCTCGCCGGAATACCACGGTTCATTCCTCAGTTCCGCTTCTTCACTGTCCGGTGCGGCTTCAATGAACGGCTTTTGGACAAATACGTTCAGCGCGTGGAGCCCGCCCGCCGCGGTGTGTTCTTTCAGGCTTTGGATAAACCTTTCCCTTCGTCCGGGCACAAGATAATGGAGCACGCCGCTGGAAAGTATGATATCGTATTCCTCGCACAGGTCGTATTCGTTGATGTCGGCCCGGAAAAAACGGATATCCACATGATGGGCGTATGCCAGTGTCCGCGCTTTTTCCAGACCTGTTTCCGCCGCGTCAAAAGCCGAAACGACATAGCCGTTTTTTGCCAGAAACACCGCGTCCTTGCCTTCGCCGCAGCCAATGTCCAGAACCCTGTACGGCCGGACGGGCGGTTTGTGCTTCATGATTTCATAGCACAGCCGGTTGGGGACAATTCCCCAGTAATACTCCGGTCCCGCATATTTTTGCTCATACTCGGTCAGCGGCGCAGCCCGGTGCCCGACGATCGCGTCCACCGAGGTTTTCAGTGCCCGTGCCAGCTGCGGCAGCAGCAGAGTGTCCGGAACGGTCGCTTCGTTTTCCCATTTGGAGACCGCCTGAAAGGAAACGTTCAGCTGCTCCGCCAGTTTTTGCTGCGTAAGGCCGAGCTCCTTCCGTTTCTCCGCAATGAAATTTCCGATCGTGTGTTCCATGATGCAGCCCTCCGTGTATGGTTTCTGCTGCCAGTATAAATCAGCCGCAGGGATTATGCAATAACCTTTTTGGGGAACAATGCCTCCGTATTCAACCATCGGGCGAACACAGCGGCATTTTAAGGGAAGCTCATTCTTTTTTGCGCACTTCCAGCGTGTAGTGCTCGCCTGTCAGCAAAACGGAGGTCCCGCCGTCTTCAGGCGCGAAACCGAAATCCTGCGCAAGAATCTCCACAGAGGCGACGTTCTGCAGGAAGGCTGTCTGCCGTGTGTAATGCAGATGCTGCGTCAGAGTGACCAGATCGTACCCGCTGCGGTTGGCGCCGGAGCCGAAGTGATCGTAGCTGGGTTGTTTGTAAAAAGCGGCGGTGACCTCAGCCGTCTCGCCGGGGGCAAGCGTCAGGAGAAAGCAGCAATACAGGAGCCGTTCCCCGCTGCGCATATGGCTGAAAGCGTCTTCGATGGAGCCTTCCCACGCGGTTTCGCTGCCGGAGGTCAGCGCCTGTGCGGCAAGGGACAGCAGCTGCGTTTTTTCCATGTGCCGTACCGCCGCGCCAAACGGAGCGGTATTGTTTTTCAGCAAATCGTCCAGGCACAGCGCCAGCACCTCACCAAGGGTGCTTTCATACCGCAGAATATCGGCGGTCACGGCGTCGGTTTCGGTGCCGGGGGCGGCAATGCCGCCGGTGTAGCCCTGCGTCTGCAAACCGGTGATGTCCTCGCCCAGTACGATCAGATAGCCGCTTCCGCCGCCGATTCCGCCGGAGGTGAAAACGTCAAAATGGCGGGAACAGACGCCGGGTTGTGCGGTCACGGTACCGCCGGTGCTGCCCCATGTGAAAACGGTGGTTTTGGCGGGATCCATGGAAAAGGCAAGATCCAGCACCGGGTTCGGTGCGTCCAGCCCTTCCTGTGCGGTAAGGTTTGCCACCTCGTAAACCGTCACGGGCTGCTGTAAAAGTGCGGGAGCATCGCCCTCCAGCGCCGCGGTGCGGTAGCTTCCGTCAGCAAGAAGCGGGGCAAGCGTTGTCCAGCTGTCCGGTGCGGTGCCGTCGGTATTGAAAAGCGATGCACCTGCGTACAGCGCGGCATCGGTGCTTTCGCCGTTGACGGTGATGACGGGCAGCAGCTCTTCGCCGCCGCTCAGATCACTCATAAAAGGATAGACCGCCTGTACCGTTATCGGCTCGCTGCCGGTATTGGTCAGCAGAGCGGTGTCTGTTACGGCAAGCCGGTCATCGTACCGCAGCCGCTCGCTGCCGTCGGAGGAGACGTAAACGTAGTCGTCGTAAGGGGAAAGATCCAGCGTGACGCGGCGCTCGGCGGTCAGGGCGGGGAGGTCTTCAGTGATGTCCAGCGGGAAAATTGGCCCGGCATAGGCCATGTAGGCGCTGCCGGTCTCGCTGCCGCCGCTGCCCGTCCGGCCGCCGGGGATAAGGCCGTGCTGTACGGCAGCGGCGCCAAGGCCGCAGACCAGCACAAGTGCGGCCGCAGCGGAAAGCCAGCGAAGCGGACGTCGTTTTTTGGCAAAGCGAAAGGCTTCTGCGGCGGTAACGTGTTCGTCGCGGATGTTGGTGATGGCCTCAAACAGCTGCTGTGCGTTCATTGCCAAAGCTCCTCCTCTTCCAGCGTTTTGCGCAATGCGGTGCGCAGACCGTACATCTGCTGCGCCATGCGCGCCGGTGTGGTGTGCGCGGCCTCTGCCAGCGCTTTCACACTTTCGCCGTGCCAGTACCGGCGCACGAACAGTGCGCGCTGGGCAGGGGCAAGGGAGTCCAGCCAGCGGTCGATGCAGGCGGTCAGGGCGGCGCTGTCCACAGCCTGCTCCGGCGATGCCGCGGGCAGACAGTCCTCCAGCTCGCCAAGCAGCAGTTCGGCGCCTGCGCCGCGGCGGGCTGCGTTGGCCTTGCGCCAGCGGCTTACGGCGATGTTGCGGGTGATGCGCCCGAAAAACACCCGCAGACAGGCGGGCAAAGCCGGCGGCATACGGCGCCATGCGGCAAACCATGTGTCGTTGACGCATTCGCGGGCGTCCTCCGCTGCGGCAAGCAGGTTTTGTGCAATGCTGCGGCAGTAGCCGCCGTACTTTTGTTCGCTGTCGGCAATGGCCTGTTCGCTGCGCGCGTGGTACAGGGCGATGATCTCGGCGTCCTCCATGGATGCGCCTCCTCTCCGGGTGGTCTTATACCAATACAGTCGCAAAAAAACGGCGGATATTGGCGGCGTCGATAAAAATTGTATAAAAATATACGATCCCCGTCGGCCGTTACCGCGGGGATCGTCGGTTCATCAAAGTGTTTCGTTGGGGAAATGATTCTGATGTACGTAGCGCTTGATCGCCTCAAAGGTGGCGTCGCTGATGTGGTGTTCCATTTTGCAGGCGTCCGCCGAGGCGGTGGCCTCGTCCACGCCCAGTTTTACCAGCCAGCTGGTCAGCAGACGGTGGCGCTCGTAAATTTTAACGGCGACCTCGCGGCCTTCGTCGGTCAGTCTGAGGTGACCTTCTTCATCGGCAACCACATAGCCGCCGGTTTTCAAAAGGCCGATGGCGCGGCTGACGCTGGGTTTGGAAAAACCCATGTGCTCGCCCACGTCGATGGCGCGGACGTTCCGGCTTTTCTGGGACAGGACGTAAATGGTTTCCAGATACATTTCACCGGATTCCTGTAAATGCATTCGAAAGACCTCCTTTTATATGATGATGGGGGTGCGGGTTCAGCGGATGGTGATGGAGATGCTGTTCATGTTCAGTACCAGCCACAGCAGGCTGCAGAACAGCGCGATGAGCCCGGCGGCGATAAACGGCAGGGCGGCACGGGCCAGCGTGCGGCGCTGGGGATGTTCGCCGGCGCGGAAACCCCATACACAGGCAAAGATGATGTTGCCGATGGGCAGGCAGAACAGCGCGAGGAAGCAGACGACGGTCTGCCACACGCTCAGCGGGGTGGAGGTGTCCTCCGGCTGCGGCTCGGGAACAACAGTTTCGTTTTCCCCGGCAGCTTTGGGGGCATCCTCAGCGACCGGCGCCGTTGCTTCGGGCGCGGGCTGATGGTATGCAGGCTGCACAGGGCGGGCGGCCTGCTTGTAGGCGGGCACACCGTCGGCGGCGCTGACGGGCGCGGCATAAGGCTCGGCAACGGCAGGAGATGCCTGTACAGGCTGTGCGGGTGCGGGTGCAGGTGCGGGTGCAGGTGCGGGTGCGGGCGCGGCGGGCATTACATACACGGGATAAGAGTATACAGGCGCGCCGTAAACGGGCTGCGCGGCAGGCTGGGGCACCGGTTGTACGGCAGAAGCGACGGCGTTGCCGCACAGGGGGCAGAATTTGCTGTTTTCGGCCAGCTTGGCGCCGCAGTGGATGCAGAACATATGGAAAATCCTCCTTGAAGGGAAATATGTGTTGTGATGATAAGGAAAACGGCTTTGCGGGGCGGGGGTCAGTACAGGATCTCGACGCCGCCCTCAATGCCAAAGCGTACAAAGTGCATGTCTTCGGTCTCGCGGCCGTAGGCACCGGGCCATACCGCGTAAGGATCGTGTTGCTTGCTGTAATGCGGACCGAACAGATTGCGGCAGCTGTTGGTCAGCGTGACGCGGATGGTGTTTTCGCCGGCCTTCAGATGGACGGGGCATTCAAACGGCGCCCACAGCAGCGTGTGGCTTTCGCCGTTCAGCCCGATTTCCGTCATACCGGTGTCCGGCCGGGCAATGTGCACCAGCGCACAGGCGTCGCGCTCTGCGGTAAAGCTGCGGCTCAGCGTCAGCTCTCCGGCAAAGAACAGCAGGCCATCCTGCTCCAGACGGGCGATGTCCATCTCTTCGGGCAGCGGGCACAGGGTAAAACCGGGCTTTGCCGAAACGGTGCGGCGCTCCCCGTTGGTGTTGGTGAATTCGCCCTTTACCGCAAAGCGGCCCCACAGATAGATGCTTTCCAGCTCGGTGTTGACGGTGACGCGGTTGGCCTCGGCCTCGTGGACGTGGTTGTTTTTGACGTAGTAGACACGGTCATCGTTTTCAAAGCGCCGTGCAATGACGACTTCGTTTTCGCCGGTGCGCACCCGGATGGGCATGGCCTCCAGACATTTGTCCACGCGCCAGCCGCAGGGCCCGCCGACGGGTTCGCCGTTTACGGTGATGGTACACCTGGCAGGATCCTCCGCCAGCAGGAACAGCTCGGTGTCGAAGGTGGAGACAAACCGGAATTTCAGCCAGACGTCCCGGTCCGTACCGCCTTTCAGCAGCCGGTTCTGGATATCCAGAACGTATTCCTCTTCGCCGTATTCCACACCGTCAAAGGAAAGACGGCAGGTGTCCAGCGTCAGGGCGTTGTCCGTCATGCTCTCCAGCGTCCAGCCGCCGTCCAGCACAAGCCGGCTGTCGTATGTGGGCTTTGCGGCGGGGGTGATTTCGGAAGCTTTGCCGGGGAACAGCAGCAGGGCTTCGCCGCTTTCCAGACGGATGCGGGAGGTGTCCAGCGGCTGTTTTGCCAGCTGGTTGTGCAGGGCGTCGTAAACATAAGCGGAAAAAGCCTCGGCTTTGCAGAGGGAAACGCCGTCAACCGCTTCTTCGCCGTTGTTGACAAGGTACCAGAACTCCCCGCCGCGCCAGTTCCAGCGGGTGAGGTAGGTGAAGTCGTTTCCGCCGCTAAGTTCCACGGGAACGGGGAATGCGGCTTTCAGACTTTCGTCGCTGCCGTCAATGATGGTGCAGGGCAGCGACGGCTGTGCGGGAATACCGTCCAGCATACCGGGCAGAGCGTTGATGACAAAAATCTCGCCGCCTGCTGCGGCAAACTCCTGCAGCAGGGCGTAGGTGGTGCTGTCCATGGTGGCAAGCGCGGGCAAAAGCACGCGGCTGTACCGGCAGGCGCCGATCTCCAGCTCGCCGCCGACCACGCGGCCGTGTCTGGCAAGCAGAGTTTCGTCACCGAGGTGCGGGCTGCGGCCCAGCCGCAGCAGGGTGTCCAGCAGAGCGGAAAATACATCGGTCAGCCCGCGCAGAGACTCCTCGGTGCCGTCGTACAGAGCCCATGCGGTGCGCATGGGGTGCAGCACCAGAAGATCGGTCTGCTGACGGCTTTCGGCCAACAGCTTGCTGATGCGGGCAAAATAATCGTTGTAAGCGCCGAGCTTATGGAACCAGGGCTGCTGGTAGAAGATGGAGGCCGGGTACTCGCGCTTGCGGGAGCCGCGCAGCGAATACAGGCCAAGGTGCTGCAGCTGGTCGTTGATGCCGAACATGTGCTGCCACTGGGCAATGCGCTTCATCCCTTCGGGGGTGATGCTCCAGCCGGCGCAGCCGAACATCTCGCTCAGCACACGCTTTTTACCGGTTTGTGCGGCTACGCTGGTCAGCTGCAGAATGGCAAGGTTGCTCAGCCGCTCACGGGTCAGCCAGTCGATGCCCGGCACCGTCATGTTTTCGTAAAACGGCATGGTGGAGATCGCACAGCGCAGCTGACCGGCAAAATCCTCCTCCAGGCAGGTGTGGCCGGTGAACGCAAGACCGTGGGCGCCGCACCAGCGGTTGATGCGTTCGGCGTAGTTTTCGGCAAAGCAGCGTGCCATCAGACCGTACAGGCGGCAGCGCAGCTGTTCGCAGCCGGGGGTGTTTTCAAACACCTTGTAAAGCTGGGGCAAAAGCGGCTCGCCGTATTCTTTTTCGTACAGGGCGGGCAGAATATCGGACCAGGGGGTGGCGTAACGGGCGGTCTGAGGCTCGTCGGAAAAAATACCGTACAGTCCGCCGCCGCCGAATTCACTGCCGACCTGCCGGTCGTAATCCTCGTAGGAGGCTTCCAGAAAAGCGTCCACTACGTCGGGGTCCATGTTGTCCACGTAGTAGGGGTCGATCTCGGCATACACCCGCAGCTGCATGCCGTCCCCGTGCGGCCATACGCCCAGCGTGTGCGGCTTCTGCGGTTCGCCTTCCGGTACAAGCTCGCTTTTCAGGTATTTCAGCTGATATTTTTCGCCCTTGCCGTTTACCTTGCCTGCACCGAAGCCGCTGGGCCAGCCGTGCTCGTCGTCAATGATGCTGACCATGCCGTATTTACGGCCCTGATCGATCATGGCGCGGGCGCTTGCCATCCACTGTTCACCTGCATACGGCATGGTCAGGCCGCCGCGGGCGTGCGCCACATAGCCGCCCAGACCGGCTTCGGCCATGCGGTCGATCTGCCAGCGGGTCTCCTCGGGAGTGATGTTTTCCAGCCATCCCCAATAGTTGCGGGGACGGTATTCCGTTTCAGGCGAAGCAAGTGCCTGTTCCACGTTGCGCATAACGGTGCTCTCCTTTGCCGGTAAAGATCCCGGCAGCCGAATGGCGTACAGGTTTTCATTCTATTTTACCATGCCGGAGAATTTTGAGCAAGTGTTTTTGTGGGTAAAACGGGAAAAACAGCTGCACGACACGGCATATACGGCCAATTTTCACGCAAAATACAAAAAACAGTGGACAGGCGCACGGTTTTGCATTAAAATGGTCAAGGACGAAAAATGGATTTGTGCGGATGCAGTGCTGAGCAAAAGCGGGGCGCATCCTTTTATGAGGTGTTGTTTTGGACGGGAAAATTGTTTTGGAAGAAAAGGAAAAAGTGATCCTGCTTGCCGCCGACACCGGCAACATTGACAGAGAGCGCAGTCTGGCAGAGCTTTGGGCGCTGGCCGAAAGCAACGATATGGAACCCGTGGCGCAGGTGGTGCAGAAGCGCGACCGGCCGGACGGTGCCACCTACCTTGGCGAAGGCCGCCTTGCCGAAACAAAGGAGCTTTGCGAAAATCTGGATGTGGATGCCTGCATTTTTGACGATGAGCTCACCGGCGTGCAGATCCGCAATCTGGAAAAACTGCTGGAGGTGCCGGTGATGGACCGCACCATGCTTATTCTGGAGATCTTTGCCAACCGCGCCACCACCAACGAGGGCAAGCTGCAGACCGAGCTTGCGCAGCTGCACTACCGTCTGCCGCGGCTGATCGGTCTGGGCAGCAGCCTTTCCCGGCAGGGCGGCGGTGGCGGCGGTGCCGCAGGTGCACGCCGCGGCGCGGGCGAAAGCAAGCTGGAATACGACCGCCGGCATATCCGGCGCCGGATCGAAGCGCTGCAGGAAAAGCTGGATGAGATCCAGGTGCGCCGTGCGCAGACCCGCCGCAGCCGTCAGAAAAACGGCGTGCCGGTCATTTCTCTGGTGGGCTATACCAACGTGGGCAAAAGCAGCCTGCTCAACCGCATCTGTGACGCGGATATCTATGCGCAGGATATGCTGTTTGCCACGCTGGACCCCACCGCCCGCAAGACCACGCTGCCCAGCGGGCTGGACGTTATTTTTGTGGATACGGTCGGCTTTGTCAGCCGTCTGCCCCACAATCTGGTAGAGGCGTTCAAAAGTACGCTGGAGGAGGCGGCCTATTCCGATCTGATCCTGAAGGTGTGTGATCTTTCCGACGAGGAGGCCGCCACCCAGCTGGAGGTGACGGATCAGGTTTTAAGCGAGCTGGATTGCGCGGATATTCCGCAGATGGTGGTGTACAACAAGTGCGATGCCGCACCGGATGCGCTGCTGTTTGACACCGGCGCAATGAAGGTCTCCGCCGCCACGGGCGAAGGTGTGGATGCCCTGCTGGAACGCATCGACTCCATTCTGGCAGACCGCGTGCGCGTGGTGGAGGTGCTGCTGCCCTATGGCGACTTGTCGCTTACCGGCCTGCTGCGTGCCAACGGTACCGTCCTTGCCGAGGAGTACCGCGCCGACGGCCTGTACTGCAGGGCGACGGTCCGGCGGGAGGATCTGCACCGGTTCCTCCCTTATCTGCTGCAGGAATAACGGCTGAAAAAACATAACAGAAAACGGAGCTTATACCCGCCGCGCTGCCGGTTGGGGAAAGCTCCGTTTTTTGGTACAAAGTGTAACAGGGACTGCGGTGTGCAGTCCCTGTTACAAGAGGGGTGGGAAAGTATAAACAAATTTGAGAAGAAAATCAACAGCAGAGAGGTTTGTGAAAATGATACAAAAATATTATCTTTCAACAATATTTATTTTACACTATTTTCCAAAAATGTCAATCGGTAAAATTAATAAAATTTTCTCAAAAAAACAGTTTACTTTTTTAGAAAAACTTATTATAATAAGTCTATTCTTAATTTTTTGGTGCTTTAGTGCGCCGCAAACCGTATTTTGATGATAAAACAGCTTTGAAAAAACAGGAGGGATGATACCAATGGACAATATTGACAAAAAGATCCTGTCGCTTTTGGTGCAGAATGCCCGCATTTCGGTGAAGGAGATCGCCGGTGAGGTGCTTCTGACCGCGCCTGCCGTCAGCGAACGCATTAAAAAGATGGAGCGCGACGGCACCATCAACGGCTACACCGTCCGGATGGGCTATCCGCAGGGCAAAGAGACCATCAGTGCTTATATTGACATTGCCACCTTCCACGACAAAAAAGAGGAATTTCACCGCCGCATCGTCGATGAGCCGCTGGTGAAGCACTGCTCCTCCGTTACCGGTTCCCGCAACTATGTGATGCTGGTGCACTGTCCCAACATCGAAACGCTTGAAAAGCTGCTGGGCGAGCTGCAGGAGTTTGGCCAGACCAATACGCAGATCATCCTCAGCACCCTGGTGCAGCGCCAGAGCTGATAAACTGTGATAGTACCCGGAGCTGCCGCAGACTGCGGCGGCTCCGTTTTGCGTTGTAACGCTTCTGTCATAAAAAAGGGGTTGCATTCCGGCTCAAAACGCGTTATACTTGGCAGCAAATATTTCAAAAAAGGAGGCAGCGGCAATGTTCAAGGCTGGTAAAAACGTATCTGTAAAAGGTATGGACAAGCGCTTTTCCGTACAGGCTGTACCGGGAAAAGGGCCTGCGCCGCTGTACCCCAAATACGCTGGCTGAAACAGCGCAAGCGTCTGGTATGCACACGGTGTGTTGCCCTTTGCTGGGTGATGCGCCGTGTTTTTTTATAAAAGAAAGGAGACTCACCATGGATCTGGAACTGGATCTTTCCACCGTCACACTGGAAACGCCGCGGCTGCTTCTGCGCCCGTGGAAACAGGAGGACCTTGCCGATTTTTACGCCTATGCCAGCGTGCCGGGCGTGGGCGAATGCGCCGGCTGGCCGCACCATACCGCCCCCGCAACGACGCAGCGCATTCTGCAGATGTTTATGGAGGAGAAAAATGTCTTTGCCGTCTGGCACCGGCAGGACGAAAAGGTGATCGGGTCTTTCGGCGTGCATCCCTCCTGGGCAAATGCCCACCCGCAGTACGGCGCACTTTTGCAGAAGGAGATCGGTTATGTGCTTGCGAAGGACTACTGGGGCCGCGGACTGATGACGGAGGCAGCGCAGGCGGTGATCGGCTGGCTGTTCGGCGAAGTCGGCCTTGCCGCCGTGACGGTCGGCCATTTTGCGGAAAACGACCGCTCCCGCCGCGTCGTTGAAAAATGCGGCTTTTGCTATGTGGATGACGGCGTTTACCACTCCAGGCAGCTCGGCGTGGATTTCGCCGAAAAAAGATACATCCTTCTGGCACCGGAAAAGTGATAAAAACAGGAAAAAGGAGCGTGCTGCAGATTTTGCAGCACGCCCGGGAAAAGGCGGGTTTTGCCCGCCTTTTCTTGACATCACGCGCGGAATTGTTTATTATTAGATCAACAGGCAAATACCGTAAAAACCTTTGAGAAAGGGTGTTGTCGGGTTGGAGAACAGCGGCGTTTACAGTGAGCTTACCGTAAAGACAGTCTACGGAGAAAAACGGGTCTTTCTGCCCGCGGGGTACTTCTGTACCGATGCGCTGCCGCAGCGGCTGCACCGGTATCACGAACCGGAGGTTCACCTGCTGCGCGGCGGCGAAGCGCGGTTCGTCATCGGCGGCGAACCGGTCACGCTGCAAAGCGGCGGCATGCTGGTGATCCCCGGCGGTGTGTTCCGCCGCTGCGAGGCGTGTACGCCGGGTGCGCAGCACCTTGTGTTCCGCGTGGAAAGCGCGGTCAAGCGCTCCCGTATCTACCCGCTGGAACCGGCGCTGAGCGACGCGGTGCTTGCTGCTTTTTCCGGCGCTGCCGAAAACGGTGACTTTGTGGAGGCGGCGGCCTGGCTGGCGCTGCTGTGCAGCCGTTTCTGCGTGGGCGAACCGCCCATGCCCTGCCCGGTGGAGGATTACGGCGTGCTTATCGGTGAATTTTTTGCCGCCCGCTACGGTGAAGCGCTGCGAATGAAGGATTTTGCGCAGGCGCTTGGCGTCACCACCCGCCACGCCGAGCGTCTGGTGCTGCAGCACACCGGAAACACGTTTGGCAAGGAGCTGACCCTTGTGCGCACTGAAGCCGCAAAACAGCTGCGGCAGGAGGGCGTGCTTTCGCCGGAGGAGATCGCCGCGTATGTGGGGTATTCCTCGCAGGCTGCCTTTGAAAAGGCCTTGAAAAAGTACGGGCTGGCGGAGAGCTTCTCTGCCGGGTGATCAAATAAAACGTACAAAAGAAAAGCCGTGGAGAGTGAATCGTCACACTCCACGGCTTCTTGTCTGCACAAAAACGGGTCATGCCGCAAAAATTGCGCCTGCGGCGCCCAGAACGCCTGCGGTGGCAAGGCCCATGATGACGCCCGCCAGCACAACGCCGCCCATAACGGCAAGCACGCTCTTTTTGAAATCCATATCCAGCATGGCGGCGGCAAGAGTACCGGTCCACGCGCCGGTACCGGGCAGAGGAATGCCCACAAAGATCAGCAGCGCCCAGAACAGGCCGCGGCCGGCGGTCGCCTGCAGCTTTTCGCCGCCCTTTTTGCCTTTTTCCAGACAGAAGGTGAAGAACTTGCCGATCACCGGCTTGTCGGCGCCCCATTCCAGAACCTTGCGGGCGAAAAAGAAGATGATGGGTACCGGCAGCATGTTGCCGATGACGCAGATGACGAAGACCGCCACGGGGTCCAGCCCCATGCCAAGGCCGAAAGGCACACCGGCACGCAGCTCGATAAGCGGCACCATGCTCACCAGAAAAACGATCAGATATTTGGTAAAAGTATTCATTGCTCCGTTGCTCCGTTATTCGTATTTGCAGCGGCGGTCTGCCGTGTGCGGGTGGCGCTGCGGGCTGCGGCGTAAACCACAGCAGCCGCGGGCAACGCCAGCAGAATGCCCAGCATGCCGCCCAGCTCGCTGCCGCACAAAATGGCGAACAGCACCAGCAAAGGGGGCAGCCCAAGGCGCGTACCGACGATCTTGGGGTACAAAAACCGGCTTTCCAGCTGCTCCAGCACCAAATAGTATACCATGAACCAGACCGCCTGTAAAGGGTGGACCGCCAGCAAAAGCAAAAAACCGACCCCGCCGCCAAGCGGGCCGCCCAGCATGGGGATCATGTTCAGTATGCACACCAGCAGGCCGATCAGAACGGGAAACGCAAACCCGAAAACGGCCATTCCGGCGGCACAGGCGGCCCCGAGGATCACGCTGTCCAGCAGCTGACCGCAAAGCCAGCCGTACACCATCTGTTTGCAGAGGGAAAGAAACTGCAGCAGCGCTTCGGTGTGCCGTTTGGGCAGCCAGACCCGCAGCGCGGTGCCCGCCTGCGCGGCAAGCAGCGGCCCGTCGGTGATGAAATAAATGCTGAAAAAAAGCCCCAGCGCCATCTGCAGCAGGGTTTTCAAAAGATCGGCCGTGGCGCCAAGCAGCTGTGGAAACAGCTGCAGCAGCGCACCGGAAAGCCTCCCGAACAGGTCGGCAAACACGTCTTCGTTCAGCCGGTACAACGGCTGCAGCGGCGCAAATCGCTGCTCCAGCGCGTCCAGCAGGCGGCGCAGGTTGGCAGCATATTCCATGCTGTGTTCGCCCAGCGTCCGTATGCTTTGCACCAGCTGCGGGCCAAGCAGCAGCGCCGCCCCGCAAAGCAACCCGAAAAGCCCGGTGTAGCACAACGCCAGCGCGCAGCCGCGGCCAAAACGCCGGTTCCCAAGCAGGGTGCAAAGGCGCCGGTACGGCGGCATCAGCAGCAGTGCCAGCATGCCGCCCCACAGCGGCGGCATGGCCACATCCAGCACCGATATCCACAAAACCCGCAGCAGCTGCGGCTGCCAGATCGCGCAGGCGCCCGCAAAAACGGCAAGCGCGCCCCACAAAACGCCTCTTTTTTTCATGTCCGCACTCCGTTTTTTGTTTTATATATAAGTGCGGACGGCGCCAAATATGCCGGGCGGAGTTATTCTTTCAAACGCAGACCGTAGCTGCGCAGCACGTCGGCGGCACGGCGCAGGTCGTCCGCTGCGGGCAGCGTGTCCGGCAGCGTCAGCGGCAGGTCCAGCGCCGCGTATTTTTCAGCGGCAAAGCGGTGGTATTTCAGCAGGCGGACGCCGGTCACACAGGCAAGCGGCGCCAGAAGCGCCCCGATGGCGTCCATCTGGTTGTCATTGCAGCCGGGCACATAGGGGATGCGGATCTCCACCGGCTTGCCGCAGGCGTTCAGGTACAGCAGGTTTTCGAGGATAAGACGGCTGCCCTGTCCGGTGCAGCGGCGGTGCACCGCATCGTCAGCAGCTTTGACGTCGTACAGGAAAACGTCGGTATAGGGCATGACCTGTTCCAGCGCTTTTTGTGGAACGGCGCCGCAGGTGTCCACGGCGGTGTGCAGGCCGTGTTCTTTGCACAGGCGCAGAAATTCCGCGCAGAAATCCGCTTGCAGCAGGCATTCGCCGCCGGAAAGCGTGACTCCTCCGCCGCTGGCGTCATAAAAGGCTTTGTCCTCCAGCACCTCATCCAGAAGCTCCTGCAGGCCGACCTGCCGTCCGTACAGGCGGAAGGCCTCGCCGGGGCAGGCGGCGGCACAGTCGCCGCAGAGGGTGCAGTTTTCCCGCAAAAAGGTGTGCAGGCCATCGGCAAAGGTGTTGGCGGTGCAAAGTCCGGCGCAGCCGCCGCAGGCAAGGCATTTGTGCGGCATGTACGCCAGCTGCGGTGTGCGGCACAGGCCCTCGGGATTGTGACACCACAGGCAGGCGAGCGGACAGCCTTTGAAAAAGACGGTGGTGCGGATGCCGTCGCCGTCGTGCACGGCAAAATGCTTGATGTCAAAAATGGTTGCCAGCATGGAAAGCTCCTTTAATCGGCGGAGGACTGCAGGATAAATTCATCCTGCTCCCGTTTGCTCAGATCCACAAAATACACGTTCCAGCCGCAAAGCCGCACCTGCAGGTTGCGGTATTTGTCGGGCTCGCGCTGGGCGCGGCGCAGGGTCTCGGGATCCAGAATGTTGAAGTGAACGGCAAAGCCGCCCCGCAGCATAAACGCCAGAAGAAGGCCGTTCAGCGCGGCAAGGCCGTCCTCGCCTTTTGCTGCGGAGGCGTGCAGAACCACATCGGCAACGCAGCCGTCCGGCAGCAGTGCGGCATCCAGCTGCAGAATGGAGTGCAGCAGCGCGGTGACGCCCCGTTTGTCCTGCCCGAGGCTGGCACACAGATTTTTGGAGATCGGCTGCCGGGCACGGCGGCCGTCCGGGGTGGCGCCGGTGGCTTCGCCCATGTAGAAGCGCCAGTCCACCGAGAACATTCCCAGCCGGAATACGCCGCCGCGGCCGTTGGGCCGGCCGTTGATCAGCCCGGAAAGATGCCGGGTGATGTCGGCCGCAAAAGCGTCGGCGGCGTTGTCGTTGCAGCCGAATTTAGGGCAGTCGTTCAGGCAGCGCAGCCGCAGCGCTTCGGCGCCCTGCCAGTCGGCGGCAAGGACTTCCCGCAGCTGCTGCAGGGTAATTGCGCGCTCTTCAAACACCAGTTTCTTTACTGCGGCAAGGCTGTCCGCAAGGGTGGCCATGCCGGTGCAGACGATGGAGGTGTTATTATAAACAGCGCCGCCCGCAAAAATGTCCAAACCCTTGCGCACGCAGCTGCCAAAGGTGGCGGAGAGCATCGGTGCGGGGAAGCAGTCGGGATAAAACGGCTCATATGCCGAGATGATACGGATGCAGGTCTGCGCCATGAAGGCAAGCTGCTGCTTTACCGCGTCGTAAAAGCTTTCAAAGTCGGCATGCTCCGTGCCGGTGTGCAGGCCGGTCTGTGTTTTCAGCACAGGGTCTTCGCCGTCAAACAGGGCAAGCTCCACAGCTTTGGCGAGGTTCAGTTTGCCGCCGCAGGTGGCAGGCAGCTCCTGCCCTTCGGCGGAGGTCTCATAGCAGCCGTACACAATGACCCGTGCGGCGTCCTCCGGCGCAATGCCGATGGCCTCCAGCGCCTGTGCCGCTTTTTCCGTGTTGATGAACACAAAGCTGCTTTTGCCCTCACGGATGGTCTCCAGAATGTACCGCACTACGGCAGGGGAGATGTTTTTGTGGTACATCACGTGCAGCTTTGGGTCATGGATATCCAGTTTGCGGTATTCTTCCAGCAGCACAAAGGTATAGCGGTTGGTGGCGTCGCTGCCGTTGGGCAGACGCCCGCAGATGTAAAAAGGCAGGTTGGCCGTCACGCCCATGGCACAGATCTTGTACAGAAAATCGTCGGTCAGCTCGCGAAGCTGGGCTTCGGTGAACCGTCCGCTGTCAAGGTCGGCCTGATAAAAATCGTTGTACAGCCGGTCCAGCCCGCCAAGAGAACGGACGATGCCACCCTCCATGAAGGTTTCGATACGGTAGAAAAACAGGGTGAGCTGCATGGCCTGTGCCAGTGTGGCAGGGGCGTTATGGGCAAGATGGCGCAGGTTGCCGGCGACAAATGCGCCTTTCTGCGTGCCGAGCCGCAGGGCGGCGTCCGCCATACGGCAAAGGCAGCACTGCAGGGCGTGGTAGACGGCAATACCGTTTTCAAAAAAGGCCTGCTGCTGTGCATCGGCGGCAAAGCTGCGGCGGGTCTCCTCCAGCCGGGCAAGAATGCCGGGAAGGCCCGCGCGGATCACAAAATTCCAGTCCGGCGCAAGATGGCCGAAATCGGTCTCGGCAAAAACGGCGGTGCTGCGCAGCAAATCGCGGCTGGGCGCGGCGATGGCCTCCATCTGCGGGAGGACCGCCTGCAGCCACGGCTGCATCAACTCGGCCGTGATGTCATCATGATTGAGCTTGTCGGCAAAGAATTCGTCCGGGTGGATCTCGACCTGCGCATTGCGCAGCAAAAAGGCAAGAATGCCGCTTTTGGCGGTTTCGGCACTGTGTGTTCCGGGCGAAAAACGTCCGGCAAGCTGTTCGCGCAGCTGCTGCGGCGAAAGACCGCTTTCCTCGTCCCAACGATGCTCTTTGTATTGCAGTGCCAGGGCGGCACGCGCGCTTTCAAAGGTGTTCCACATAACAGACTCTCCTCTGCAATGGTATTTTTCGAGCTGTTCTCATTTTAGCAGATATGCGGCTTTTGTAAATGCACAATTGGAATAATAGTACTTTTCAAACATGGATTTTTCGCTTTTTCTTGCAATACAAATGAATTTGGTGTAGGATGGAAACGGAGGTGGTACATGTGCGGATCACGGAACAGGAACGAAGCGTCGCCCGCATGGTCGACGTACAGAGCGGCTTTATCCCGCCGGGACACAGTGCCTGCCACGGGCGCACCAGCGACGCCTTCGTCTGCATTCTGTCCGGCAGGGCGGTGTATGAGTTTGCGGAGGGGACGCAGACAGCCAAAGCCGGGGACGTGCTGTTTCTGGCGCAGGGCAGCAGCTATGGCATCCATGTGGTGCAGGCGGAGTACACCTTTATCGTCATCAATTTTTTCTGGGAGGACTGCGGGGCGGAGCCGCCGGTCTGCGAGGTGTTCTCCGCAGTCGGCGGTGCGGCGGCCAACCTGTTCGGACGGGCAAAGGCGCTGTGGTTCTCGGGCAGCTTTGCGGACCGCGTCGGCTGCATGGCGGTTTTGTATCAGATCTATGCCGAACTGGCCGGCCGGGCGCTGGCGGCGTATCTGCCGGGTGACAGGCAGATGCAGCTGGAAACCGCGGCCCGGCGCATGAGGGAACGGCTTGCGGACAGTACGTTTTCGGTGGAGGAGCTGGCGGAAGAGCTGCAGATGAGCACGGGACATTTCCGGCGGCTGTTTCATCAGATGTACCACCGCTCCCCGGTAAGCTATCTTGCCATGCTGCGGGTGGAAAAGGCAAAGGCTCTGCTGATGGCGGAGCCGGTTCCGGTGAGTGAGATCGCGGAGCGCTGCGGGTTTGCTTCGGCGTATTACTTTGCAAGGGTCTTTCGCGAGCACACGGGAATGACCCCCACGGAATATAAAAAGACCGGCGGTTGATCGGCCTGCTGCGGCGCAGGTGGATCGACCGCCGTATTTTTTATGGATGGAAAGGCATCAGCCGAAGGGGTTGCACAGGCAGATGACCGCCACAATGCCCAGCGCAAGGCCGACCCACTGGCGCTTTGTCAGCCGTTCGCGGAACAGGATGAACGCGGCCAGCGAGGTCAGGATCAGGCCCACACCATTGACCAGCGGGAAGAACAGGGCGCTGTCCATCACGCCGGAAAGGTACAGGTTCAGCTTGTTGTTGGCCGCGATGCAGCCGCCGCTGAGCACCATCAGCAGAAGGGGCGTCCAGCCCAGAATGGAGGGGCGGGTGCTCTCTTCTTTTTTCCGGCCGCGGTTTTTGACGGTGAGAATGCCCCAGCTGGCAGAGGAATACACAAACGAGAACAGGAATGCGATGACGAGAAAGGCGTCCAGCTCATCCTTGTGGGCGGAGCTCTGGTGTACCTTCTGCATAATGCCGATGGCGCCGGTGCACACAAAGGCGATCATACAGAACAGCAGCCATTTCAGCGAGGCTTTTTTCTGCTCGCCGCCGAAATTTACGGAAAGGATGAAGCAGCCTACCATCAGAAGAATGCCCACGATCTGGATGGGGTAGATGCTTTCGTCCCAGAAGATGGCGCCGGAAAGGGTGGGGATCAGCATGGAAAGGGTCACAATGACGGAGGTGTAGGAGAACGGGCCGTACTCCATGGCCTGCAGGAAGGTGATGGCCTGCAGTGCGGTGACGATGCCGAAGGCAAGCGCCAGAAGCACGGTGAACGGCGAGGCCTCCATGCTGCCCGCCAGCGCCAGCAGGGCCAGCGCGGAAACAAGGCAGGTGACGGCATTGTAGAGCTGCTGCGAAGCAGCGTTGTTTTCGTACCGGTTGGTCAGAAATTTTTTCATCACCGCGCCGCCCAGATTGGCGAAGACGGAAATGATCAGCAATGCATAATCGCTCATGGTTTATTTTACCTCTACCCACAGCAGACGGGCCGTGCGGGGCTTTTCAAAATACAGTTTCAGCGCGCCGGCGGCAAGCTGCTCGCCGGTAAGGGTTAGGGCTTCGCCGGTGTCCTCGTCGGTCAGGGTACAGGTGCTGTCGGTGGGTACGTAGGGCAGCGTGGTATACAGGGTGTCCTCTCCGCACATCTCCTGACGGAAAGCCTGCAGTACGCCGCGGCCGGTCTCGGGATCAAAGAAGCTGTACGCCGTAAAGCCGCAGGTGTCCTCCTCGCTGTGCCAGGGGGTCAGCACGTAGAACTCTTTCAGCAGGTAGGGCTTGACGCGGTGCCACTCCTTCAGGCCGAAGCGCAGCATATCCCAGTCCTGATCGGGATCCTGTACAAACTGGCTGTCCACGTTCAGTGCGGGCAGATAGCTTGCACGCCAGACGTACTCGTCAATGTGGCCGGTCAGATCCAGCTGCCATTTCTTCTCTTTGTTGATGGCGCCGCAGAAGGGGATCCATTTGTTGAAGGCGCTGGTCATGGAAAGACGGATGCCGGTGGTGGTGCGGTCATAGTCGCTGCGCAGCAGGGGGATGCCGCGGCGCATGCTTTCCAGATCGTTGCGGCCGCCGCCGGAAGCGCAGGAATCCACAAAGCCGCAGCCACCGTAGCTCAGGGTGCAGGCGATGATCTCGTCCCACATGCGGTAGTGGGCGTCGATGAATTTGCATTCGGTGATGCCCATGCGGTCGGCGCCTTCGCGGGCGTCCATGTATTTCCACAGGCCGGCGGGGTCACTGTTGTTGTCCTCACGGTACATCTCGACGCGGTTTTCCGTCAGCATCTTTTTGATGCGTCCCACCGTCCATGCAAAGCAGTCGGGATCACCGATGTTGTTGGAGATGGCCTCGACGCCTTCACGGCGAATGGCCCAGTCGGTATTGTAGCCAAAGTTTTTGGCAAGATTGTCCGGGTCGGTGACGCGCTCCGGCTCAAACCAGACCAGCGTGCGCATGCCGTGCTCACGGGCGAAATCGGTGGATTCGCGGAAGGTCTTGTCCGGCCATTTGCGGGGGTCAAGCTCCCATGTGCCCACGCTGTGCCACCAGGTGCTGGCCTCGCAGCCCTGCAGGTCGGGGGCGATGTACCAGCCGGCGTCGAACCAGCGGAAGTCCACCTTGACGTCCTGCTCCAGCATTTTTTCCATGCTGGGCCGCCATGTGAAGTGGCGCTCCGACATGCTGCCGTCGGTGCGGGGCAGGCCGGTGTCACTGTCCAGACAGCAGGTGGAGAAGGGGTACAGCGGGGTGCCCGGCGCCATGGGGGGCAGGGTAGTGGTCATGTACCAGTCGCGCCAGTAGTTGGTGGCGTAGCTCTCCTTGCGCACGGTGTAGGGCGCGCGCAGGAACAGCGCGGTGCGGACACACTCGCCGGGCTTCAGGCAGGTGTGCAGATTGTTGACGCTGCGGGCGGTGCAGGTGGTGGTGCTGCCGTCGGTGCGCCAGTCCGCCGTCCAGGTACCGGCCCAGCCGATGGCCAGCATGCAGCCGCCGTCGCCGTATTCCAGATTGAAATAGGGGAAGCTGACGTGGGTGGCGCGGCCGCTGTTGGATTCAAAATGTACCGGTGCAGAGCTCACATCCAGAGAATAGGGGCGGTACCAGTTGTGATGGTCTCCCCAGATGCCCTTCAGCATGGGGTAGCTGCCCTCAAAGCGCAGGGTGACGCCGGCGTCCTCCAGAATGCCGCTGTCGGCGCTGCCGTTGTTGGCAAACAGCACTTTCCACTCGGTGGAGCCGTGGGTGAACCAGTGTGCGCACTCCAGTGTGACGGTGAGGGCATCATCCAGTGCAAACACCAGCACGGCGGTCTCTTTTTCGCCTTCGGCGGTCACATTGCGGGTCTGCAGGGAAAAATGCTCCGGCGAAAAACCGGTGTAGCGCACGCCGTTGTAAGTAAAGGAAAAGGGGAACTGCGCGGGGTCATTGATGATGCTGCGGTACCAGGCATCCGCCTGCGGATTGCGGTAATTCGGTCTCATAAGCTTGCCTCCGTAGATGATATGTTTATTTGTCTGCGGTTTGTTTGGGCTGGCGCAGCAGCACCGCGCCAATATATACCACCACCGCCGCTGTCAGGAGGAAAGCGATGATGGAGGTGAACTGCTGTGCGTACATGGAAATACCGAACAGCGAATTTCCGTTTTGCTGAATGCGGGAAACCAGCGGGCTGACGGCCAGCGTGGTGAGAAAACCGGTCAGGCCGGACATGGCCTGAATAAAGGCCAGCGCGTCGGCGCGGGTCTCCACGGGGGCGTAGTCATAGCACAGGTTGGTCAGGGCGCTGTTGATACCGCCCAGCGCCACTGCGTGGCAGATATGGTACGTTCCCAGCGTGATGACGCCGTTGGACGGTGAGCTGAACACCACCGCACCGAAGCTGACGGCGGCGATGGCAAAGCACCAGCGCACCATGCGGGCAAAAGAATGCCTGTCCGCATAAGCGCCCCAGAAGCGGGAGACCGCCACGCGGGCCAGCGAGGAGACCATGGTGATGATGGATACCAGCTGCAGGCTGAAGCCCAGCTCTTTGATCTGATAGGTGCCGTAAAAGGGGATGGCCGAGTAGTTGGCGGCGTTCCACAGCACAAACAGAAAAGCCACCTGCAGCACCTTTTTGTTGCTGAAAACCGCCTTCAGGCCGCTGCGCAGGTCCCGGGCGGGGGCGTTGGCCTCCGGGGTGGAGACGGTGCACAGCAGCACGATCGTGTGCAGCAGCATCAGCACAAAGATGGTGGCGGCGCAGATGAGAAAAGCGGTGCGGACCTCGCCCTGCGCTTTGAAATGATCCACGATGGTGCCCATGACAAAGGTGTACGCCATGCCGACGATCAGCGAGACGATCTCCTTGTTGGCGGTGAAGCGGCCGCGGTGGTTTTCCTCCACCAGCGACATCAGCCACGCCGTCTTTTTGGGCAGAATGATGTTGTAAATGAGATAGGCGAGGATGATCATCACCACAAACGCGGCGATGCGCAGATTCCCGCTGATGCCGTCAGGCAGCGGGATGAGGTACAGCAGCATGAACAGCAGCTGGTTGACGATGCTGAGCCCCAGCACCATTTTCTTTACATTGCCCTTGCGGAAAAAGAAAGAGAGCAGCTGGAACAGGCAGCCCAGTGAGATGATGGAGGAGATGATGCCGGTGAGGCTGTCGGAAATGCCAAGCTCTGCCGTCAGCGTGGCAAGGTAGGTGCCGCTGACGAGGATGGCGATCAGGTATTCCAGCGCGGCCTGAATGACGTACATCAGACGGCTGCGGTTCAGAGGATCCATACGTTTCATATCATTTGCTCCCCAAAACAGACAAGGCGCGAAAAGGCGGTGAACACGTGCAGCGCAGTTTATTTTGCAACCGTCCTTATTGTAAAAGAAACGGCGGCCAAAATCAACCGTTTTTAACGTATTTTTTCTGACAGTGCAGGTTGCTTCCTTTCAAATTAAGTAGTATACTGAAAGCATATCGACCGGAAAAGGAGATGCATGTTTGTGAGCGGCAGGAGCTATACCGAAACACCCTGCATCGGCGCGCTGGAAAAACTGGGCTTCGGCACGTTTTCCGCCGCCAGCAACGTGGTGTTCAACTTCAAGGATCTGTTCTATCTGTTCTTTCTTACCAATGTGATGGGGCTTCGCATCGACCACGCAGGCATCATCACGGCGGTGGGCATTGTGTGGGACGCCGTCAACGACCCGATGGTGGGCTACTGGGCGGTCAACCATACCTTCAAAAACGGCGAAAAATGCCGTCCCTTTGCGCTGTGGTGCGCAGTGCCGTGGGCCATCACAGTGGTGCTGATGTTCACCTGTTTTGATGTGGCGTACGGTTTTAAATTTGCCATTGCCCTCGCGATCTACTTCCTGTTCGAGCTGTTCAACACCTTTGCGGCGATCCCCTATAACAGCATGGGCAGCCTTGCCACCAACCGCGACGCCGACCGCCGCGCCATCAACGTGGCGCGCAATCTGGGCGGCTGCGTGGGCTCCGGCATCGGCGCAGTGGCGCTGTATCCGCTGCTGGGGTTGTTCGGCGGTCTGGACGTCAACGGCAACGTGGACCCCGGCGAAGCCGGAAAGCAGGCTTTTGTTTATGCGGCGATGGTCATGGGCTGCATCTGTATCCTCGGCAGTCTGGCCCACTACTTCACCACGAAGGAGCGGGTGAAGCAGGAGTCGGCAGATGAGTCGAAGCTCAGCATCGTGCAGGTGTTCAAGATCCTGTTCCACTGCCGCTCCTGGGTGGTAAACATGCTGTACATCATCTGCTACGGTACGCTGAACCTGCTCATCATGAGCTGCATCAACTACTATGCCACATATGTGCTGGGCTCCGCCTCGGCGGCAACGCCCATCATGGCGGTGTTCCTTGTCGTGTCGGTGGTGTCCACCATTGCTTCCGTTCCGGTGGACAAGGCCCTCGGCCGCCGCAAGACCATGATCCTCGGCGCCGCCATCTATATGGTGGGTAAGATCTGGTTCGTGCTGGAGCCCTGCTCCATGGGTGCCATCTATGTCAACGGCATCACGGTGGCAATTTCCATGTCCTTTGCGTTTGTGCTGTTCAACACCAACCGCAACAATATTGCGGATCTGCTGGAGTGGCAGAGCGGCCGCCGCATCGACACGCTGGTCTCCACCTGCGACAACCTTGCCAGCAAGCTTTCCAAGGCGGGCGTCAATCTGCTTATGACCGGCGCGCTGGCTGCCGCCGGCTTCAATGCCGAGCTTCCCGTTCAGCCGCAGTCCGCCATCGATACCATCTGTGCCCTGCTGGGCTGGGTGCCTATGATCGTGGCGGCGCTGATGCTGGTCATCGCGTTCTTCCATCCCATTGAAAAAGAGATGGCCGCCATGCGTGCGGACCGGGCGGAATAAGCTGCACGTTTATAAAAGAATATACCTGACAAAAAACGAAACCGGCTGTCCGCATGGGCAGCCGGTTTCGCGTGTGGTTTGGAATTGTTTTGATGGATCACTGCACTTGGAAAAACTGCTTTCTGCGCGGTGCATATCAGACGGCGCGCATATCCTCAGCCCAGAATGGCGCGGTCGTTGGCGAACTCGGCACCGCTTTGCTGCGAGAACAGCTTCAGCAGGTCCTCCACGGTCAGGTCCTTTTTGGCCTCGCCCTCCACATCCACGATCACGCGGCCCTCATGCATCATGATCAGCCGGTTGCCGTGGGTGATGGCGTCGCGCATGTTGTGGGTGATCATCAGCGTGGTCAGCTTGTTCTCGCTGACGATGCGGTCGGTGATCTCCAGCACCTTGGCGGCGGTTTTGGGGTCAAGGGCGGCGGTGTGCTCGTCCAGCAGCAGCAGTTTGGGCCGCTGCAGGGTGGCCATCAGCAGAGTGACGGCCTGCCGCTGACCGAGGTTCAGCATCACCATGCGCATATCGCGGCGGTGCTCGGCGAACATGGCCTTTTCGGACCCTGCTGCGGCATCGCCTTCGACGGCACGGGCTATGGCGCTGATGGGGCCATCTGGGGCGGGGAAGTGCTCCTCGCGAACCAGATCGACTACGAGCGCTTCGCCAACTTCATGTACGTGCCCATGCCGGGAGGGGCGGCCGCCATCAAGAGCCCGCTGCACATGGCCTACGGGCTGCTCTGGGCCTACGACCTGCTCGACCATCCTGCGGCGCGCCGGGTGACAGAAGCGCTCGGAGACGCCGCCCCCGTATGTGAGCAGATGATCGAAGCGGGCT
>CAZYRD010000001.1:0-40302 GCA_964649475.1 uncultured Faecalibacterium sp. | reverse complement strand
CTGCGTCAGAACCTGTGCCGCCCGAAGGACCCTTGCACCGGCAAAAGGGAGATGACCGATGAAGCGGGTGTTCATCTTTCTGATAAAGCTGTATCAGAAAGCAACGCCCCCCTGGGTACACGGCCACTGCCGTTACCAGCCCACCTGCAGCCAGTACGCCGTGGAGGCGCTTATGACCCACGGTTTTTTCAAGGGCTGCGTGCTGGCGGTATGGCGCGTTATGCGCTGCAACCCGTGGGGCGGGTACGGGTACGACCCCGTACCCCAAAAAGAAGACTGGCGCGCCGCCTTTCGCAGGCGAAACAAGCCGTAGGCGCGCCGCACAGCGGCCAACCTCTTACAGCATCTTCAAAAGTGCCGCTGCAACAACGTGCCCGCCCTTTGCGCGGGCCGCAGAACACATGGGCGCGGGCCGCGTGATATGCCCGCGTCTGGAATGGAGATCATCATGGCTTTTATCATTCGCCCCTTTGGCTGGCTCATGGAGGTCCTGTACAGCCTGGTGAATAACTATGGCATTGCGCTGCTGCTGTTCACCCTGCTGACCCGTATCGTCATGCTGCCGCTGAGCATCAAGCAGCAGAAGAGCATGGCCAAAATGACGGTGTACAACCCTCTGATCCAGGAGATCCAGAAGAAGTACGCCAACAACCGTGAAAAACAGCAGGAAGAGATGACCAAGCTGTACACCGAGTACGACATCAAGCCGACTATGGGCTGCGGTCCCATGGTCGTCCAGATGGCGTTCGTCATGGTTTTGTACGAGGTCATCCGCAAGCCCCTGCGCTACTTTGTAGGCCTGAGCGCCGACGTGTACAACAGCGTGATCGCCAAGGCCGCCGAGCTGATGACCGCCGCCGGCACCACCGGTGCGGCCACCACCTATCACGACACCTTTATCATCAACAACATCCAGAACGGCGGCAGCGAGTTCGCTGAGCTGATCCCCGCTGAAATGTATCAGAAAATTATGGATCTGGACTTTACCATGTTCGGTCTGAAGTCCATGGACCTGACCCAGATCCCCGAATTCGGCTGGAACTGGCTGGCCCTCATCCCCGTGCTGTCCGCTGTCACCATGATCGCCAGCCAGTTCATCACCAGTCTGGTCACCGGCCAGAAGATGAAGGGCGTCACCGGCATCATGATGTACGGCATGAGCATCTGGATCGGCTATCTGGGCTTCACCCTGCCCGCCGCCCTGTCCCTGTACTGGTTCTACTCCAACGTCATCGGCCTTGTGCAGAGCATGGTCCTGCGCAAGTTCTATAACCCGGAGAAGTTCAAGGAACAGATCAAGGCCGAGCTGGAGGCCAAGCGCGCCGAGAAAAAGCGCAAAAAGACCATTACCATCACCGACGAAGCCACCGGCGAAAAGGTGGAAAAGACGGTTTCCGAAGCCGAGATGGCCAAGCTGCGTCTGGCCAAGGCCCGTGCCCTGCAGGATGAGAAATTCCGCAAGATGGAAGAAGAATCCCGCGCCGCCGCCGAAGCCGCCAAGGCCGCTGCTGAAAACGCCGCGCCGAAAGCCGATAAGTAAAAGCATAGAGGATGGAACATCATGGAACTTTTTTATACCGGTAAGACGGTGGAGGAAGCCACCGCAAAAGCACTGGAGCAGCTGGGCATCGACCGTGAGGAGATCTCCGTCGAGGTCGTGGAAATGCCCGTCCGCAAGCTGTTCCGTTCCACTCCGGCCAAGATCCGCGTGACCCTGCTGGCCGAGGAAGAGGAGAACGCCCGCAAGGCCGAGGCGGAAGCCGCCGCCGAAAAGAAGGCTGCCGAAAAGAAGGCTGCTGAAAAGAAGGCTGCTGAAAAGGCCGCTGCCGAGAAAAAGGCAGAGGAGAAGAAGGCCGCCGAAGCCAAAAAGAACGCCGAAAAGAAAAAGACGGAGAAGAAGCCTGAAAAGAAGGCCGAGCCCAAGGCTGAGCCTGTTGTTGAAGCTGCCCCCGCCGAGGCCGCTGAAGCCGTTGAGGCTGCCCCCGCCGAAGCCAAGCAGCCCAAGGAGCTGAACCCCGAAAAGGTACAGCTGGCCAAGGAGTTCCTTGAGACCGTGGCCGCCGACATGGGCGTGGAGAACTTTACCGTCACCCCCGAGCAGCAGGACGAGACCCTGGTGCTGAAGGTGGAGGGCGAGAGTCTGGGTATTCTGATCGGCCGCCGCGGTGAGACGATGGAATCCCTGAGCTACCTGACCGGTCTGGTCGCCAACCGTCTGGGCGGCGATTACCAGAAGGTGGCGCTGGACGTTGCAGGCTACCGCAGCAAGCGCGAGAGCGATCTGGTCGCACTGGCCAAGCGCGTGGGCGCCAAGGTCGCCAAGACCGGCCGTGCCTACACCATGGAGCCGATGAACCCCTACGAGCGCCGCATCATTCACTCCACCATCAGCAAGATGGAGGGCGTGACCAGCGAGAGCACCGGTGAGGGAGAGGATCGCCGCGTGGTGATCAGCAGCACCGACCCCAACGCCGTGAACACCCCGGCCCGCAGCGGTAAGAGCCGCGGCGGCAAGGGCGGCAGCAGCGGCCGCAACGGCGGCAACCGCAGCCGCAGCGGCAAGGGCCGCGGCGGTAAGGGCAACGGCGGCAGCCGCAATGGCGGCGAGCGCCGTGACGCCGGCCGCACCGAGTACAAGGAGCGCAGCCGCGAGCAGACCGCCGCCCCCGTGGCCGGCGAGCGCACCGAGACCGTCAACGACGCCCCGGGCATCAGCCTGTACGGCAAGATCGAACTGTAAAATTTGCACCCTCACACCCCGGCCCTTCCGGCCGGGGTGAATTTTTTTTTGAAAAGCGAAGAGACCTTAGCGCAGCCTTTGATATGAGGAGAACCTCATGCACCCTATGTTCTTTTTCTGGATTCAGAAAAAGAACCAAAAAGAAATTCGCTGCTTGCGGGGCAGCGAACCCCCGCAATAATGTCATTCGTCACTTGCCCGTGCCCAAATGGTTCGACAGTTTTTGCTGCGCAAAAACTACCTCCACCGGCACGGGCATGGCGGGTAAACCCGCCACCGTTCCTCATAATTAAATGCGCGGCTTCGCCGCGCGTTGAATAGGAAGAGTGGTGCTGCCGCAGGCAGCAGCCATTTGCCGGCGGAGTGTCGAGCCATATAAATGGGCAACTGCAATATATTCCTTGTCAAAATGACAAGGAATATTTGCGGAGATACTGCATTTGCAGTATCTCCAGATGACATGACTTCTTTTACAGGGTTCCGCTGCCTTGACAGCGGAACCTCTTTTGCTTCTTTTCTCAGTCATGAGAAAAGAAGATACGAGTGCACGAGATTCTCCTCGCACCACACCGGCCGCGTGACGGCCTCTTCTCAAAAACAACTCCTCTTTTCTTTTTGTTTCCGTTGTGTTATACTAACTGTGACTGTAACCGATTTTTCGCAAAGGGGGAAACACGCCATGAACGGGACCACCATCGCCGCCATCGCCACACCGCCGGGCAGGGGCGGCATTGCCGTGGTGCGGCTTTCGGGGCCGCAGGCGCTTGCCGTTGCCGCACAGGTGTTTGTGCCGTTGAACAAAGAGAAAAAACTGGCCGATTCCCCCGGCTACACCGCGCTGTTCGGGCATTTTTACGCTGCGGGGCGCAAATGCGACCAGACCGTGGCGCTGGTGTTCCGCGCGCCAAAAAGCTATACCGGCGAGGACGTGGTGGAGCTTTCCTGCCACGGAGGCACCGCTGTGGTGCGTGTGCTGCTGGACGCCTGCCTTGCCGCCGGTGCGCAGATGGCCGCCCCCGGCGAGTTCACCCGCCGCGCTTTTGAAAACGGCAAGCTTTCGCTGACGCAGGCCGAGGCCGTGATGGACCTTGTGGAAGCCGACAACGCGCAGGCTGCCGCCGCCGCGGGCGCCGCCATGGCGGGCGCGCTGTGGAACACCGTGCAGGCCATGACCGCAAAGCTGCTGGAGCTTGCCGGTCACATCGCCGCATGGACGGATTACCCCGAAGAGGACGTGGAGGAGCTGAGCGACGAACAGCTGATCGCCACCCTGCATGAGCTTGAAACCGCGCTGGCAAAGCTGGTGGCGGAATACGGTAAAGGTGCCGCGGTGCGCCGCGGCATTCCCACCGTGCTGGCGGGCGCGCCCAACGTGGGCAAAAGCACGCTGCTCAACCTGCTGACCGGCTACGACAAGGCCATCGTCACCCCCATTGCCGGCACCACCCGCGACGTGGTGGAGGACACCGTCACGCTGGACGGCGTGACCCTGCTGCTGGCGGATACCGCCGGTATTCACGAGACCGCCGACCCCGTGGAAAAGGAAGGCGTGCGCCGCAGCCGCGAAAAGCTGGAGACTGCCGCGCTGGTGCTGGCGGTGTTTGATACCTCCCGCCCGCTGACGGCGGAGGAGCAGACCCTTGCCCGCAGCCTTGCCGCCGAACACGCCGCAGGCGGCCGCGCCGTGCTGTTTTTGCTGAACAAAAATGACCTTGCTCCCATGTGGAGCGCCGCCGACCTGCTGGGCGAATACGCGCCGCAGTCCGATGACGGTGAAACTGTTGAATACTTTGAAGCTGTTGAAAATGCCGCTGCTGCTTCCACTGATGCTGCTTCCGCAGCCGATCCCGGCGCCCGCAGGAAAAAGGCCGCGCTGCTCAGCCTTTCCGCCAGTGACGCCGCCCAGCGCGCCATGCTGGAAAAAGCCATTTTGCGGCTGCTGCATCTGGAGGATTTTGATCCCGACGCCGCTCTGCTTGCCAACCGCCGCCAGCTGGGCTGCGCACGGGAGGCCCTTGCCGCCGTGCGCGAAGCGCTTGCTGCACGCCGCGCCGGGCTGGATCTGGACGCCGTGGGCGTCTGCGTGCAGGATGCCCTTACCGCGCTGTACTCTCTCACCGGACAGAACGCCGCCGACGCGGTGGTGGATGAGGTGTTCAGTAAATTCTGCGTGGGTAAATGATGCGAAGAGGCCCTTCGCGCAGCCTATGATATGAGGATCCCCTCGTGATCACACGGATGTGTGAAGTTCCCTTTGCAAAAAACAAATCCGAAAGGATGTCTCTATGTTTCTTGAAACCTACGACGTGATCGTCATCGGCGCGGGGCATGCCGGCATTGAGGCCGGTCACGCCGCGGCAAAGCTTGGCTGCCGCACCGCGCTTTTCGTGCTGTCCATGGATGATGTGGGCAACCTGCCCTGCAATCCCTCCATCGGCGGCACCGCCAAGGGACACCTTGTGCGCGAGATCGACGCGCTGGGCGGCCTGATGGGCATTGCCGCGGACGCCACCTTTCTGCAAAGCCGCATGCTCAACCGGGGCAAAGGCCCTGCGGTGCACTCGCTGCGGGTGCAGAGCGATCGCCGACGCTACCACGACTGGATGAAGCAGCGGCTGGAAAAAACCGAAAACCTCTACCTCAAGCAGGGCGAGATCACCGATATTCTGTTTGACGAAGCCGGCGCCGTGTGCGGCGTGCGCACCCGCCTGCACGCCGAGTACGCCTGCCGCGCGGCCATCATCGCCACCGGCACCTATCTGGGCGGCCGCATTTTTGTGGGCGACGCCAACTACCAGAGCGGCCCGGACGGCCAGCACGCCGCCCTTGCTCTGACGGAATGCCTGAAAGCCCGCGGCCTTTCGCTGCGCCGCTTCAAAACCGGCACCCCCGCCCGGGTCAACCGCCGCAGCATTGATTTTTCCGTTCTGCCGGTGCAGCCCGGCGACGACGAGCTGGAGCCCTTCAGCTTTCTGACTACCGGCGAGCTGAAAAACAAGGTGGACTGTCACATCGCCTGGACCAACCCCGAGACCCATCGCATCATCCGCGAAAACCTGCACCGCAGCCCGCTGTACGGCGGTGATATCGAGGGCATCGGCCCCCGCTACTGCCCCAGCATCGAGGACAAGGTGGTGCGTTTTGCCGACAAGGAGCGTCACCAGATATTTGTAGAGCCCTGCGGCGAGGACACCGATGAAATGTACCTGCAGGGCATGAGCAGCAGCCTGCCCGAGGATGTGCAGAACGCCATGTACCGTACCATCCCCGGCTTTGAAAAGCTGGAGATCATGCGGCCGGCCTACGCCATCGAGTACGACTGCATCGACCCGCAGCAGCTGGGACCCACCCTGCAGTTCAAAACCGTGCCGGGGCTTTTCGGCGCGGGTCAGTTCAACGGTACCAGCGGCTACGAGGAAGCCGCCGCACAGGGGCTTGTTGCCGGCGTCAACGCCGCAAAATACCTGAAAGGGGAGGCCCCCCTCGTCCTCACCCGTGCTGACAGCTACATCGGCACCCTCATCGACGACCTTGTGACCAAGGGTGTCACGGATCCCTACCGCATGATGACCAGCCGAAGCGAGTACCGCCTGTACCTGCGGCAGGATAACGCCGACGAGCGCCTGACCCCGCTGGGCCGCGCCGCCGGTCTTGTTGATGACGAGCGCTGGGCCGCCTTTACCCACGCCGCCGCCGTAAAAGCCGCCGAGCTGGACCGCCTTGCCCACACCACCGTGCGCCCCGCCGAAGCCGAAGCGCTGCTGCTGGCCCGCGGCACCGAGGTACTTGCCACCGGCGTCCCCGCCGTTGCGCTGCTGCGCCGTCCGCAGCTTTCCTACGCGGATGTGGCGTCCGTCATCGGCGAAAACCCCGAAGTTACTTCGATGATTGCACATAGTATAGAAACAGAAGTAAAATACGAGGGGTATATAAAACGGCAGCAGGGGCAGATCGCCCAGCTGCAGCGGCAGGAAAGCGTGCCCATCCCCGAGGATTTTGATTACGCCCCGCTGGACCGCCTGCGCATGGAAGCGCGGGAAAAGCTGAGCAAGGTGCGGCCGCGCAATCTGGGGCAGGCGGCGCGCATCCCCGGCGTAAGCCCGGCGGATATCGCCATGCTTTCGCTGGAGCTGGCCGCCCGCAGACGGCAGGGAAACTGAACTGCTGTTGAAATTTTCGCCATCCCGCCGCAATGGGGGCCCGGAAATACTGCCAAAAACCACCTTTCTTCGAAAAATATCCTTGCCGCCGCGGGGCTTTTCAACATGGATTTAACAACTGTTGAAAAATATACGCTGCGGTAAAAATTACCGGTATTGAAAACACCGGCGCCAGAAAACACCGCACACAGGACAGGAGAACACACATGATCGACAAAGCCCGGTTTGCCCAAAACGCCGCCGCCTGCGGCCTGCAGGTGCAGCACTGCATCGACGCACTGGACGCCTATGCCGCTATGCTGGTGGAATACAACGAAAAAGTAAACCTTACCGCCATCACCGACCCCGAGGGCATTGAAAACAGGCATTTCATCGACAGCCTGCTGTTTGCAGCCCAGCCGGAGGTCACCGGACGGCTGGTGGACGTGGGCACCGGCGCGGGTTTTCCCGGTATTGTGGCAAAGCTGTACAAGCCGGAGCTGGAGCTTTGCCTGATGGAGCCGACAGGCAAGCGGGTGGAGTTTCTGCGCTGGGTGTGCAGCGAGCTGGGCATCGAGGCCGAGTTTGCCAAGGAGCGCGCCGAGGAAGCCGCCCGCAAAGGCTGGCGTGAAGGCTTTGACGTGGCCACTGCCCGCGGCGTCACCGCCATGAACAAGCTGAGCGAGTACTGCCTGCCGCTGGTGAAGGTGGGCGGCCGCTTCATCGCCATGAAGGCGGACGCCGCCGGAGAGACTGCCGAGGCCGAGGGAGCCATCAAAAAGCTGGGCGGTAAGCTGACGGAGACCCGCCGCTTCACTCTGCCGGATTCCAGCGCCCGCAGCCTGATTTTTGTGGAAAAAATATCGCAAACTCCCGCCGTATACCCCAGAAACGGCGGCAAGATCGCAAAATCCCCGCTGAAATGACACCCCCGCGCCCGAAGCCTGTCGAAGGATTTCGGTTGCCAAACAGGAATACCTCTGGTATGTTGAAAACAAAGGAAATATGTTTTCCGAAAAGGAAGGCGTGGTTTCCGGTTTTCGTACCGGAGGTTTTTTGTTTGCGGCGCGGCGGTTTTTACTGTCGGCCGGAGCGTTGAAAAGAAGGGGAGAGAAGAAAAATGACACTGTTGGAAAAACTGCGGCCGGAAAAAAGGGACGAGCTGCCCGCACGGGTGCTGCGGCTGAAGATCGATGCCATTCAGCCGTCGCCCTACCAGGCACGGACACATTTTGACCCCGCCGAGGTGGAAAGCCTTGCGCAGAGCATACGCGAAAACGGCCTGCTGCAGCCGGTGAGCGTGCGCCGCCTGCCGGAAGGCGGGTTTCAGCTGATCGCGGGGGAGCGCCGCCTGCGCGCCTGCAAGCTGGCGGGGCTGAAGGAGATCCCCGCGCTGGTGTGTCAGGCGGACGGCACGCTGAGCGCCGTGCTGGGCTACATAGAAAACGCCGAACGCAGCGACCTGAACTGCTTTGAACAGGCGCGGGCGTTGCGGCTGCTGCTGCAGCTTTGGGACTGCACCCAGGAGGAGGGCGCCGTCCGCCTTGGCATGAGCCAGTCCGCCCTGTGCAACAAGCTGCGGCTGCTGAACCTCTCCGATGAGGAACAGACCGTCTGCATTGAAGGCCATCTGAGCGAGCGCCACGCCCGCGCGGTGCTGAGCCTGCCCGCGGGCGAGGTGCGGCTTGCGCTGCTGCGCCGCGCCGCAAAGGAGTGCTGGAGCGTGGCAAAAACCGAGCAGAAGGTCAAAGAGGCTGCCGCGCCCATGCAGCGCCCAAAGCGGCGCATCATGGTGCGGGACGTGCGCATTTTTGTCAACACAATCAACAAGGCCATCAGTCTGATGAAAAGCGCGGGCATTCCCGCCGAAAGCACCGAGACCCGCATGGAGGATTATATCGAGTACCGGGTGCGTATTCCGGTGAAGGCGAAATGAAAACACCGCACACAAAAGGGAATGTTCCACGTGGAACATTGCAGTGACACCTTTGCGTAAAACGCAAAGATGTCAACTGCCCAAATATTTCTTGCCGGCCCACGCAGGGCCGGCATTTCGTTTGTTCCAAACGAAACCGAAAATTTGCCATACTCTTACAAGTCGGTCCTGAAATGCTTTACAGCCGTCTTTTCCACACTTTTCCCGCAAAAACTCGCTAAAAAACAACTTTCGCCCTTTTCAAGTGCGCTTTTCTGTGCTATACTGAATCACGAACCGTTTTTGCGGCCAAAATCAACGCAGGGGAGAGCATGTATGGGAAAAGTTGTTGCCATCACAAACCAAAAGGGCGGCGTGGGTAAAACCACCACCGCGGTCAATCTGGCCTCCTGCGTGGCCGCACTGGGGCGCAAGGTGCTGCTGATCGACCTTGATCCACAGGGTAACAGCACCAGCGGCTTTGGTATTTCCAAGCGCGGCATTTCCGGCAGCGTGTACGATCTGCTCACCGCACAGAAAACCGCCGCCGAGGTCATCATCAAAACCAAATACCGCGTCGAGCTGATCCCCTCCACGCTGGCGCTTACGGGCGCTTCGCTGGAGCTGGTGGATCTGCCCCGGCGTGAGGCCCGCCTGCGCGAGGCCATCGCCCATGTGGTGGAAAACTACGATTTCATCTTCATCGACTGCCCGCCCTCGCTGGATCTGCTTACCCTTAACGGCCTGTGCGCCGCCGATACCGTGCTGATTCCGCTGCAGTGCGAATTTTTCGCGCTGGAGGGCCTTTCCGAGCTGATGAGCACCGTGCGCAACACAAAATCCATGTACAACCCGTATCTGGATATCGAGGGCCTGCTGCTCACCATGTACGACGGCCGCCTCAACCTGACGCTGCAGGTGGTGAAAGAGGTGAAAAAACACTTCGGCACCAAGCTGTACAGCACCACCATTCCCCGCAACGTGCGCCTTTCCGAAGCGCCCAGCTTCGGCATGCCGGTCAATTATTACGATGCCTCCTCCAAGGGCGCGCAGGCGTATCTGGATCTGGCTGTGGAATTCATCAAACGCAATAAATAAAAGGAGCGAACCATGGCAGCTAAAAAAAGCGGGCTTGGCCGCGGGCTGGACAGCCTGTTTGCCGAAAGCGCGGGCAATACCGTCAGCGCGCCCACCTCACTGCGGCTTTCCGATATTGAACCGGATAAGGAACAGCCCCGTAAAACCTTTGAAGATCAGGCTTTGATCGAGCTTTCCGACAGCATCCGCCAGCACGGCGTGCTGCAGCCGCTGGTGGTGCGGCCCAATCCACTGGGCGGCTACCGCATCATCGCTGGCGAACGCCGCTGGCGCGCCGCACGCATGGCGGGTCTTACCGAAGTACCCGCCGTCATCAAGGACGTCACCGACGCCGAAGCCATGGAGATCGCGCTGATCGAAAACCTGCAGCGCGAGGATCTGGACCCCATCGAAGAGGCGTTCGGCTACCAGCAGCTCATCGAAAACTGCGGCTATACGCAGGAACAGGCCGCCGACCGGCTGGGCAAAAGCCGTACCGGCGTCACCAACAGCCTGCGCCTGCTGAAACTGGAACCCGCCGTACGGGAGCTGGTGCATACGGGAACGCTTTCCACCGGCCACGCAAAGGTGCTGCTCAGCCTCTCGGGCGAGGAACAGTGCTCCGCTGCGCAGACGGTGGTGAAGGACGGCCTGACCGTCCGCCATACCGAGCAGCTGATCAAAAAGCTGAAAAAGCCCGCCACCGCAAAGCCCGTAAAGCTGTCCCCGGCGCTGCCCGGCGAGGTGGAGCTTGCTTTGCGCGAGGTGCTTGGCACCGAGGTGCGCGTCACCTATAAGGACGGCAGCGGCACCCTGAGCATCGGCTTTTACAGCGACGAGCAGCTGAAGGATTTCGCCAACCTGCTGGGCAAATATAAAAAGGAAAAGGGCGAGTAACCCACCCCGTTTTCCCAACGTGCGGCGCAGCCGCACAATTTCAATAGGAGGTGCGGTATCGGCGCAGCCGATATGCTTTTGCAGGGCGAGGCGACCGCAGGTCATCGAGCCAAATTTCTGCAAAAGCAAGCACCGACTGACTTCTTTAGCGTGGTCCGCTCACTCGCAAGAGCGGCGGGTCTTTTGGTTCTTTTCTGACCGGTCAGAAAAGAACATATAACCAACACAAACGCAACGGGCCGTCGCCCGAAAATGGAGGAAATATCATGCTGGACATTCGTTTTGTCAAAGAAAACCCCGAGCTGGTCAAGGAAAACATCCGCAAAAAGTTCAAGGACGCCAAGCTGCCGCTGGTGGATCAGGCCATCGCGCTGCACGACGAAAAGCTGGCCGCCAACAAGCGTGCCGACGAGCTGCGCGCCAACCGCAACAAGATCAGTAAAGAGATCGGTATGCTGATGGGCAAGGGCCTGCGCGAGGAGGCCGAAGCCAGGAAGAAGCTGGTTGCCGAGCAGGCCGAGGAGCTGAAGGCTCTGGGCGAAAAGGAGACCGAGCTGGAAGCCGCCCTGCGTGAAGTGATGCTCAAGATCCCCAACATCGTGGATGACTCCGTGCCCGTCGGCAAGGACGACAGCGAAAACGTGGAAGTGCAGCAGTTCGGCGAGCAGACCAAGGTGGATTTTGAGATCCCCTACCACACCGATATCATGGCTCACTTCAACGGCATTGATAAAGAGGCCGCCGGCCGCGTGGCAGGCGAGGGCTTCTATTATCTGATGGGCGATATTGCCCGTCTGCACTCCGCCGTCACCGCCTATGCCCGCGATTTTATGATCAATAAGGGCTTCACCTACTGCATTCCTCCCTTTATGATCCGCTCCCGCGTGGTCAGCGGCGTTATGAGCTTTGAGGAAATGGACGCCATGATGTACAAGATCGAGGGCGAGGACCTGTACCTGATCGGTACCTCCGAGCACTCCATGATCGGTAAGTTCATCGACACCATGACCGACGAGGCCCAGCTGCCCCTTACCCTCACCAGCTACTCTCCCTGCTTCCGTAAGGAAAAAGGCGCCCACGGCATCGAGGAGCGCGGCATCTACCGCATCCATCAGTTCGAAAAGCAGGAAATGATCGTCATCTGCAAGCCGGAGGAGAGCATGGACTGGTTCCATAAGATGTGGAGCTACTCCGTCGAGCTGTTCCGCTCGCTGGATATCCCCGTGCGCACGCTGGAGTGCTGCACCGGCGACTTGGCTGACCTGAAGGTGAAATCCTACGACGTGGAGGCCTGGAGCCCCAAGCAGGGTAAGTACTTCGAGGTCTGCTCCTGCTCCAACCTGGGCGACGCACAGGCCCGCCGTCTGGGCATCCGCGTCAAGGGCGAGGACGGCAAAAAGTACCTGGCCCACACCCTCAACAACACCGTCGTGGCTCCGCCCCGTATGCTGATCGCCTTCCTGGAGAACAATCTGGAATACGCCGACGGCAAGTACAGCGTCCGCATCCCCGAGGCTCTGCGTCCCTATATGGGCGGCACCGAGCGCATCGTGGAGAAATAAGCTCTGTCCCGTTGAATCGTTTAGAAATAAGCCGTTCGATGCAATGAAAACCCGCTTCCGCACAGCCGTGCGGAAGCGGGTTTTGCGTATAACAGCGTATAAAAGGACGATCGTTTTTATGAATAGTGAACGGTGAATAATGCGCAGTGAAGAGTGAAAAAGTTTCACCCCCGCGCGGCGCGGATCTCTTTCAGCATGTACCCGGCAAAAGCTTCCGGTTCCGCAGCGGAAGGGGAGGGAAGCTCCGCCTCAGGTTGGGTGTAACGGGTCAGCGCATAGTGTACGATGGCATAAAACTCCGCGGGCAATTGCGCCAGCCCCCACTCGCCGCCGCCCTGCTTGGAAAGGATCTTTCTTTCCCGCAGCCAGCCCAGTACCCGGCAAAGATTCAGCGTTATGTACACCGGATCCCGCAAGATATCTTCCTCAGCGTTGTTAATATCACAAATAATACTTTCTGTATAACATTCGGGCGGCACAGGCGCAAAAATCTCCGGGATATCATGTCCGTAAAGCGTTATGCCGCAATGCCGCGTTACGGTAAAATGCGCCGCAAGGTCGGGGTCGACCCCCTGCAGCTGCCGCAGATATTCCTCCGGATCGCGCAGGGCAAGGGCTTTCCACGCGTGGGAAAAGTGGAACTCGTAAGGCGTGGGGAAGAGGAACGGGCTGCACACGCCGCGCCGTATAATGCTCAGTTCAAAGCCTTTGGGAGGCGCTTTTTCGTCCAGCGGCAGAAGCCTGCGCAGAAATTCCCGTTTGGCGGCGTCCGGCAGCGGGTTTTCCACCACCACGATCAGGTCCAGATCGCTGCGGCGGGCGTCAAAACAGCCGAATGCCGCCGAACCGTGCAGGTATACCCCCATAAGCTCATTCCCCAGCACCGTCCGGCACATGGCGGTAAACTCCCGCAGCAGCCCGGCGTACCCTGTGTTGTACAAAGCGTCCATGACGCGCCTCCCGTTGTTTTTTCTTAAAAACAGTATAGCAGAAGCGGCCGCCCTCTTGCAAGCCGCCGCAAACTGCGTTATACTGAAGCCAAAGCAAAAAGAGGAGGCTGAATGTATGGAGACCCGCAAAGGTGTAGCCGATTTTGATAAAAACATGGTGGTGAACACCACCATCGACGAGCCGGATCTCGTCTGGCTGGACGTGCGCGAAGCGCCGTTTGTACTGCACGGCGTCAGCTTTGACGAAGCGCAGGGCACCTATGTGCGCATGCCGCAAAGCGTTGCCGACGCCACCAACGAGGGTGTGGCGCATCTGAATAAAAACACCGCGGGCGGCCGCGTGCGCTTCTGCACCGACTCGCCCTGCATCGCCATCCACGCCGAAATGAAAAACGAGCCCGCCAACGACCACCTGACCCTGTGCGGGCAGTCCGGTTTTGACCTGTACCGCAAAAACGGAAGCGGTGAGGATATTTATGTGCGTACCTTCCGGCCGCCGGTGGGCATGAAAGAGGGGTATTCCTCGCTGCTGCCCACGCCGGCCTCCATGGGCGAATACACCGTCAACTTCCCTCTGTATGACAACGTGCAGGCGGTGTACGTCGGCCTGAAAAAGGACGCCTCGCTGCTGACAGCTCCGGCCTACGCCAACGCAAAGCCTGCGGTGTTCTACGGCAGCTCCATCACGCAGGGCGGCTGCGCCAGCCGCCCCGGCAACAGCTATCAGGCCATTCTGTCCCGCCGCCTGCAGATGGACTATATCAATCTGGGTTTTTCCGGCTCCGGCCGGGGCGAGCAGGTCATCTGCGACTACATTGCCGGGCTGGAGATGGGCATTTTCGTCTGCGACTACGACCACAACGCCCCCAGTTACGAGCATCTGGAGGCCACCCACATGAATCTGCTGCGCACCGTGCGCGCGGCGCAGCCCACGCTGCCCATTCTGGTGGTCAGCGCACCGGATATCCTGCTGGGCGATCCGGATTTCTGGCATGCGCGGCGTGACCTGATCCGCAAAAACGTGGAGACGCTGCAGGCCGAAGGGGACGAAAACATCCTGTATCTGGACGGCGAGGAGCTGTTCGCGGGCGCGGACTGGGATTCCTGCACCGTGGACGGCTGCCACCCCAACGATCTGGGCTTCTGGCGCATGGCACACGCCATGGAGCCCCGCATCCGCAAGCTGCTGAAGCTGTAATTCAAAAAGGAAAAAACCGGTTTTCGGGTGAAATCCGGTACACGCCGGAGCGGTTGTAGTTTTTGCAGCCGCTCCGGTTTTGTTTTTTTGGGGTTTTTGCAATTTTCTGAAAAAAACTCTTGACAAAGCGCACCTTATCCCTTATAATAATAAAGCATTCTTCCGGGATGCATAATATTTGGCGGTATAGCTCAGCTGGCTAGAGCACCCGGTTCATACCCGGTTTGTCGTAGGTTCAAATCCCACTACCGCCACCACGTCAAAACTCAGAGAGTATTGCGAAGCGTGCTTGCAATAGTAAGCGGTGTGAGGCTTGGCAAGGCTTTCTGAGTATTTGATTAACGGCCCGTTGGTCAAGCGGTCAAGACACCGCCCTTTCACGGCGGGAACATGGGTTCGATTCCCGTACGGGTCACCAAAAAAACCAGAAACATCCTTGTGATGCTTCTGGTTTTTTTGGTTTTCCGCCCCGCAAGTAAAACTGCAGACCGAAGGTCTGCGGGGCAAATATGCCGCAGGCGGCGTTTGCATTCGATCCCCCCGTACCGGCCCCGGGTTTTCCGAAATACCTTTATGGTACTGCTGCTTTTTTGTTATCCATCCCGTAGATGGGGCCGCATCGGTTCGGCAAAAAACATGCTTTTTTACCATTCGCGCCGAAAAAACGACCTTTCACGCCGTCCGGCGTTTTTGGCCAAGATTTGCTGTATAATGTAAAATGGTATTTTGTACAGGCAGTAAATGAATTTGGCAAAGCGGTGTTTGTGTTTTTCAGACAGAATACAAAAAGCGTCGGAATCATGAAAGAATGCGGTTTTCCGGTACATTTTCATGGACTTTTTGAATATGGTTTGTTATAATAATGAATAGCGCGCAGTGTTGGATTTTTCGCCGGCCGATGCGTTGCTGTGTCGATCCCAAACACGGCTGCCGATCATACAGAAAGAGAAAAAGCTCGTATGTATTTTGGAAGCGTTCGTTTTTTTAAAAATATGATACTGCTGGCCGTCATCATCCTGATCACCGTGCCCACCGTGCTTGCCGTGCGCTGGGGCCTGCAGCTGAGCAGCCAGCGGAAGGAGAACCAACAGCTTGCCACGCAGCTGGAGCAGCAGGCGATGGAATACCGGGAGGAGCTGGATCATCTGGCTGCGCTGGAAGCCGCTTCGGAGGTCGTGCTGACCGAGGGGGTACACGAGGAGGAGATCGCCCCCGCGCTGGAGGGCGCCGCCATGGAGTACCAGAAGCTGTACCCCGATTTTTACGCCCCGCAGGAGCTGAACGCCTCCACCTGCGAGGAGGGCGTCATCTACCTGACCTTTGACGACGGCCCGTCGGACCGCACCCCCGAGGTGCTGCAGATCCTGCGTGAAAAAGACGTCAAAGCCACCTTTTTTGTGGTGGGCCAGACCAAAGAGGAAAACCTGCAGTATATGCGGGATATCGTGGCCGAAGGGCATACCATTGGCATGCATACTTATTCGCATGATTACAAGACCATGTACGCTTCGGTGGAAGCGTATCTGGCGGATATGTATCAGATCTTCACCCAGATCCGGGATACCACCGGCGTCACGCCCACGGTGTTCCGCTTTGCGGGCGGCAGCGTCAACGCCTATAACCATACTCTCTATCAGGAGATCATCGCCGAGATGCTGCGCCGCGGTTTTGTGCCGCACGACTGGAACCTTGCCAGTGCGGACGCTGCCTCCACGCCGGTGCCTGCGGCGCAGATCGTCGCCAACGTGGTCGGCCCCGCGGCCGGCAAATCCCGCGGCGTTGTGCTGATGCACGATTCGACCTATAAATACACCACTGTGGAAGCACTGCCTGCCATGATCGACGGACTGTTGGAAATGGGTTTCAAACTGGATCGGCTGACTGCGGACACGCAGCCCATCCTGTTCAGTTATCCGGAATAAACAGAGAAAGTGAGCGAGAGGATCCATGAGCAAGAAAGAGAGCAAGAAGGACAATCTGAATCAGGCGATGTACGAAATGTTCGGCGTAGGTAAGGCACCCGCTGCGGAACCTGCAGCAAAGCCGGCCGCCCCTGCCGAGCAGCCCAAGGCTGCCCCCGTTGAGCAGCCCAAGCCGGCTGCGCCGGTTGCCGAAACCGTCCCCGTCACCTTTCTGGCCCCCGGCACTGTACTGGAAGGCAAGCTGACCGCCAAGGGCGATGTGGAGATCGCCGGCGAGCTGAAAGGCGATATCACCACCGACGGCAAGATCGTTGTGCGCAGCCTAGTGCAGGGCAACGTTTCCGCCGGCAGCCTGCATGTCATCGCCGCGGGCGTCGTGGGCGACGTCCGTGTTAAGGATGCCGTCATCCTCAGCAACGGCACCACCGTCACCGGCAACGTCTTTGCCAGCGACCTGCTGTGCTCCGGCAACATCAACGGTGACGTGGACGTAAAGAACAACTTTGCGCTGGACACCAACGCCGTTGTGGAAGGCAACATCTCCACCTCCACCATGACCATGGCGCAGGGCGCCGTCATCAGCGGTGCCATCAACATGAAGGGCCGCGGCAAAAAGGCCTGAAAACAGCTTGGCCGGTAAAAAAATAATGAGGAAAAAGCGCAGCGGTGCAAAAAACCGCTGCGTTTTTTGTTGCACATCCGCGGCCGCGGTGCTATACTGAATGTCAAATACCGCACAAATAAAACAGGAGGATACGTTATGCGCATCGTTATCAAAGTGGGCACCTCCACGCTCACGCACTCCACCGGCCGGGTCAACATCCGGCGCATCACGGCGCTGTGCCTCGTGCTCAGCGATATCAAAAACGCAGGGCATCAGGTGGTGCTGGTATCCTCCGGTGCCATCGGCATGGGCGTGGGCAAGCTTTCGCTGCCGGGCCGCCCCACCGATATGCCCACCAAGCAGGCTGCCGCCGCGGTGGGCCAGTGTGAGCTGATGTACACCTACGACAAGCTTTTCGGCGAATATAACCACGTGGTGGCGCAGCTGCTGCTGACCGGCGCGGACGTGGAAGACCCCGAACGTCTGCAAAATATCCACAACACGCTGGAACGCCTGCTGGAGCTGGGCGCGCTGCCCATCGTCAACGAAAACGACACCGTCGCCACGCATGAGATCGCCGTGGGCGACAACGACACCCTTGCCGCCATTGTGGCGGGCGCGGCCTCGGCGGACCTGCTGGTGCTGCTGTCGGACATCGACGGCCTGTACACCGCCGATCCCCACACCCACCCCGACGCACAGCTCATTCCGGTGGTGGAGGCCGTCACGCCGGAGATCGAAGCGCTGGCCGGCTGCGCGGGCAGCAGCCTTGGCACCGGCGGCATGGTCACCAAGCTGGGCGCGGCAAAGCGCTGCGCCGCCGCCGGCATTGATATGATCATCGCCAACGGCGCCGACCCGGAGATTTTGTACCGTCTGCTGGACGGCGAAAGCTTCGGCACCCTGTTTCTGGGAGGAAAACACGCATGATGGACACCCTGCAGATGCTGCGCGGGGCAAAGGCCGCCTGTCCGGCGGCCGCCGCGCTGAACACCGAAGAGCAAAATGCCGCGCTGCGAGCCATGGCAAATGCGCTGCGCGCGGACACCGACGCCATTCTGGCCGCCAACGCACTGGACGTGGCCGCCGCCGCAGACCGTCTTGGCCCCGTGATGGTGGACCGCCTGCAGCTGAACGCCGCCCGTGTGGAGAGCATGGCTGCCGGGCTGGAAGCACTGTGCGCGCTGCCCTCGCCGCTGGGCCGGGTGCTGGCAAAGCACACCCGCGCCGACGGCCTGCGCATTGAAAAGATCGCCGTGCCCATGGGCGTGGTGGCCATCATTTACGAAAGCCGCCCCAACGTCACCTCCGACGCCGCGGGCCTTGCACTGAAAAGCGGCAACGTCTGCGTGCTGAAAAGTGGTAAGGAGGCCCACGCCAGCGCTGCCGCCGTGGTGGCCGCGCTGCACAAGGGTCTTGCCGCCTGCGGGCTTCCGGCGCAGCTTATCAATCTGGTGGAGGACACCACCCGCGCCGCCGCGCAGACCCTGATGACCGCCGACGGTCTGGTGGATCTGCTCATCCCCCGCGGGGGCGGCGGGCTCATCCGCGCCTGTGTGGAAAACGCCACCGTGCCCTGCATCCAGACGGGACAGGGCATCTGCCATATTTACGCCGACAAAAGCGCCGACGTGGAAGCCGCGGTGCGCATCATCGAAAACGCCAAAACCAGCCGGCCCTCGGTGTGCAACGCCGCCGAGGTGCTGCTGGTGCATAAAGAGCTTGCCGCCGTACTGCTGCCCGCCGTGAAAGAGGCGCTGGTGGACAGGCGCGTTGCCGCGGGCCTTGTGCCGGTGGAGCTGCGCCTGGACGCCGCCGCTGCCGCCGTCATTCCGGGCACCCCCGCCGGCGAAGCGGATTTCGACACCGAATTTCTGGACCACGTCCTCGCCGTGCGCGTGGTGGAAAGCGTGGAAGAGGCCGTCGCCCACATCAACGCCCATTCCACCCACCACAGCGAGGCCATCCTCACCCGCAGCACCCGCAGCGCCGCGCTGTTCACCCGTCAGGTGGACTCCGCCGCAGTGTATGTCAACGCCTCCACCCGTTTTACCGACGGCGGCGAATTCGGTCTCGGCTGCGAGATGGGCATTTCCACCCAGAAGCTGCACGCCCGCGGCCCCATGGGCCTTGCCGAGCTGACCACCTATAAATATGTGATCAAAGGCAGCGGGCACATCCGCTGAGACCCGCGCTGCCGCGCCATCCCTAAGCCAAAAGGAGAACTCTTCCCATGCAACATCCGGAATTGAAAGCCCAACTGCTGCAGCAGTACCGCTATAAAGTTGAACTGCACGCTCACTGCAGCCCGGCGTCGCCCTGCGGCGACCTGCCCGCCGCCGAGGTGGTGCGCATTTTCCACGCCGCAGGCTGCCACGGCATGGCGCTCACCAACCATTTCTTCCCGCTGCTGTCGCAGCAGATCCTCGGCGAGATGGACAAGGAAAAATACCTTGCCATGTATTTTGAAAATTACCGCGCCGCCTGCGAGGAGGGTGCAAAGCTTGGCATGCCGGTGTGGCTGGGCGCCGAGCTTCGCTGGAGCCATCTGGGTGACAGCGACTACCTCATCTACGGCGTGGACGAGCCCATGCTGCGACAGATCTACGATTATCTGGACGCCGACCCCGCGATCTTTGTACGGGACTGCAAAAGCGAAAAAAGCTTTTTCGTGCAGGCGCATCCCTTCCGCGCCGGCTGCACCCCGCTGGACGCGGCCCTGCTGGACGGCGTCGAGGTGTTCAACATGCACCCAAACCACAACAGCCGCCTTGCGCTGGCCGCGCAGCACTATGCCGGAAAAAATCTTCCGTTCACCCTCGGCACCGACTACCACCACCCCGGGCACCACGGCCTGTGCGCCACCCGTTTTGCGGCGCTGCCGCAAAACTCCTTCGAGCTTGCCGCCCTGCTGAAAAGCGGCGACTATCTGTTTGAGCTGGGGGACAGCGTCATCCTGCCCTGACGCGGCGCACACTCTGCTGCACGGACCGCAACGGAAAAAAGCCGCCGCGCGGAAAAAGAAGAAGCTGTAAGGAGAACCCGTATGGAACTGAAGGAACTGTGCCAAAAGATCGACCTGCAGCCCGAGATGACGGCACAGATCGACTCGTTTATGGCGGCGTATGACGTGGCTTCGCTGGAAGAGCTGATCGAAGAGCTGCGCATGCCCGAAACCACGCTTGCCGCCATGGAAAAGCTGCTGGAAAAATTCCGCTGGGCCGCGCCCGCCAACATTCCGCTGCTGACCTGTATTCTGCTGGCCATTGCGCGCAACCACGCGGTTTTTGCGGCTAAGGGCATTCCGGAAAAAGTTTTTCTGGACACCATGGGTGCCATCCGCAAGGTGTGCGAGGACGTCCATGCCATGACCGGCGGCTGGTATTACGAGGGCAGCGGCTGGACCTGCCGCCTTGCCGGTATGCGGATGTTCCGCATCGGTATGCTGGAATACGAGCCGGTGGACCGCGACGGCGAAAGCTGGATATCCGTCCACATCCCCTCCACCGCCGTGCTCACCGAAGAAAATCTGGACGTCAGCATCACCGGCGCACGGGAGTTTTTTGCAAAATATTTCCCCGAGCGTGCGGGCGACCGCTTCCGCTGCCATTCCTGGCTGCTGGCGCCCAGGCTGCGGGAGATGCTGCCGGAAGACTCGGGCATCCTCCGCTTCCAGAACCGGTTTGCCGTCATCGAGGAGGACGGCCCGCCGGACGACTGCGTGGGCTACGTCTTTCACGCGCAGCCGGGTACCCCGGTCGGCGAATACGCCGAGCACACCAGTCTGCAGCGTGCCATTAAAGCGCTTATGCTGGCAGGCGGGCACCTGAACTGCGGCACCGGCTATTTGAAATAGCCCGTTCCTCCGCATCAAAACGAAAAAAACCGAACCTTTGCCGGTGCAGAGGTTCGGTTTTTTGCGTCTGTTTACAGCTCGATGGCAAAGGGGCCGTCCTTGTCCACGTAATGCCGCTTTATGCCAAGTGCGCTCATCCAGCCGCGGGTGATGACGGTCTTGAACGGGCCGGTGTCGTAACCGCCCTCGCCCACATTGTCCCACACCCATGTGGGGGTGCACCAGATGCAGTAGTCCGGGTCGATAAGGTTATACAGGTTCGGCCCGGCGCCGTTCTGGCCGTGGTGCGCCATCTGGACGTAATCGCTTTTCAGCTCGGCGGCGGGCAGGGCGGCGGCAAGCTGTTCCCCCGCCAGAAAACCCAGATCCCCTAAGATCAGCACCCGTTTGCCGTTTGTTTCAATGCGCCACACCGTGCTGGAATTGTTGATCTGGTCCTCGGTCAGGGCAGGGTCGGGCTGGCGCAGGCAGCGCAGCACCGCCTCCGCCAGCGGGTAGGTGTCCCCCGCCTGCGGGGTGACGATGCGCACGCCCCGCGCCCGGCAAAGCTTCGGCACAAGGGGGATCATCGCAAGCGAGTTGGGGTCGCTGTGGGTGTGCTGGCAGATCAGCTCATAGGGCAGAAAATTGTAGCAGGCGGTCTTCACCGTGATCTCGGGGTGGTGCTGCAGAACGTGGCACAGCGCACCCATGTGGTCGTCGTGGGGGTGGGTCAGCACCCAGATATCCACGCAGCCGCCCAGCTCGTTCAGCTTGGCGGCAAGGCTTTCGCCCTCGCTGGCAAAACCGCCGTCAAACACCACCACTTTTTCGCCGTCTTTGAAAATAAGCGAAAGGCAGATGGTGTCGGTGACGGATCTCTGCATGTAAAGCGTGCTCATGGCGTTCTCCTTTGCGTTGGTGCAAGACCGGTCAGCCGTGGAAAAATCCGGCATGGGTGCAGTTTTGCACAGGAAACAGTGGTCAGCTTTGTATATTGCCAATAAAAATATACTAAAAGTTATTGAAATGAACGGCTTTTCGGCGGCGGCGCAGGGCTGCCGCCGGTTTTTGCGTTCAGTTCACGCCGAACAGCAGCTGCGTGTAGTTGGGGAAGGGCCAGAGCTCCTCGGCGGTCAGGCCTTCCAGCGCGTCGGCGGCGGCGCGCACGGCGTCCATTTGGGGCAGCACGCGGTCGCGGTAAAAGCGGGCGGCGTTTTCGCTGGTGCAGGCGTCCGCGTCGGGCATCAGGGCGGCAAGCTCCTCCACCGCGGCGGAAAGCGCATCCGTCAGACTGCACACTTTGCGCAGCAGCTCCTCCTCGGTGCGGGTGGCAAGGCCAAGGTTCAGCCGGCGCTTGGCGGAAAGGCTCTCGGCCAGCCTGGCCGAAAAACCGCACACCGCGGGGATGATCTGCTTGCGGGCCATGTCCAGCATGGTCAGGGCCTCGATGTGCAGGGTCTTGGCGTACTGCTCCATGCACACCTCGTACCGTGCGGCGATCTCCGCTCTGGTGAAAATGCCGTGGCTTTCAAACAGGGCAATGTTTTTGGGGTGCAGGTAGTAGGGCAGGGCGTCCGGCGTGGCGGGCAGGTTCAGCAGCCCGCGGGCGGCGGCCTCGGCCTTCCATTCGTCGGTGTAGCCGTTGCCGTCAAAGACGATGCGCTTGTGGGCGGTCAGCTCGCGGCGCACCAGCGCGCTGGCGGCAGCGGAGAAATTCTCCCCGTCGGCGGCCTCCAGCTCGTCGGCGTAGCGGCGCAGCACCTCGGCGACGGCGGTGTTCAGCACCACGTTTGCGTCGGAAAGACTCATGTTGCTGCCGGGCATGCGGAATTCAAACTTGTTGCCGGTAAAGGCCATGGGGCTGGTGCGGTTGCGGTCGGTGTTATCTTTGCTGAAAGGCGGCAGCGTGTCCACGCCAAGCTTCATTTTGATCCTGCCCGGCTTGTGGTATTCGCTGTCGGTGCAGATGGCCTCGATGACGCTGGACAGCTCGTTGCCCATAAATACGCTGATGATGGCGGGCGGGGCCTCGTGGGCGCCAAGGCGGTGGTCGTTGCCGGCGCTTGCCACGCTGATGCGCAGCAGGTCCTGGTATTCGTCCACAGCGTGCAGCACTGCCGTCAAAAACAGCAGAAACTGCAGGTTGTCATGGGGGTTTTTGCCGGGGTTCAGCAGGTTGTCGCCCGTGCTGGTGGAAAGCGACCAGTTGTTGTGCTTGCCGCTGCCGTTCACGCCTTTAAAAGGTTTTTCGTGCAGCAGGCATTCCAGCCCCTGCCGGTGGGCTATTTTTTTCATCATCTCCATGGTCAGCTGGTTGGCGTCCATGGCAATATTGGCGGTGGTGAACAGGGGGGCAAGCTCGTGCTGGGCGGGGGCGCCCTCGTTGTGGCGGGTCTTGGCCGAGACCCCCAGCTTCCACAGCTCGGCGTCCAGCTCCTTCATAAACGCCAGCACCCGGGGCTTGATGACGCCGAAATAGTGGTCGTCCATCTCCTGTCCCTTGGGGGGCATGGCACCAAAAAGGGTGCGCCCGCAGAAAAGCAGGTCCTTGCGCTGCTCGTACAGGGCGCGGTCCACCAGAAAATACTCCTGCTCGGCACCGACGGTGGCCTGTACCTGCGGGATGTCCTCCTTGCCGAACAGCTTCAGAATGCGCAGGGCCTGCCGGTTCAGGGTGGCCATGCTGCGCAGCAGCGGGGTCTTTTTGTCCAGCGCTTCGCCGCTGTAGCTGCAGAACGCGGTGGGAATGCACAGCACCTCGTCCTTGATGAAGGCGTAGCTGGTGGGGTCCCACGCGGTGTAGCCGCGGGCTTCGCAGGTGGCGCGCAGACCGCCGCTTGGAAAGCTGGAGGCGTCCGGCTCGCCGCGGATGAGCGCCTTGGCCGAAAACGCCAGAATGGCGCGGCCGTCCTTGGCGGGCTCGATAAAGCTGTCGTGCTTTTCGCTGGTGGAGCCGGTCAGCGGCTGAAACCAGTGGGTGTAATGGGTGGCGCCGTTTTCAATGGCCCAGTCCTTCATGGCGGCGGCCACCGCGGCGGCAATGTCCGCGTCCAGCGGGGCGCCGCGGCGGATGGTGGCGTGCAGGCTTTTGTAGGTGGCTTCGGGCAGGCGCTGCTTCATCACGTGGTCGTTGAAAACAAGGCAGCCGTAATTTTCGCTGAAGATCTCCATACGGTCCTCCTGTATGTATCGGTGGGGCGGGGCGGAAAATGCGCGGTGGTTCATCGGCGCTTTGCCGCCGTTTTACCGGCATATTGCGGTTGATACGTATTATAATACTTCATTATATGAGCAAACGCCCGGTTCGTCAATATCCGGCGCAGCAAATAATGCCGCAGCCGCAGGCCAAAATGGTTGACTTTCGGGGTATTTGTCCGTATAATTTAATATGTATCAAAACAGAATGAGTAAACTTTGTGAATTGTTTGACGTTCATAAAAAGTTTACCGTTGTGTTCGTTGACAAACCGCCAAAACAGAGATAAACTATTCTTTGTGCCCCAAAGCGGGCGTCTCTTAAAAGGAAAGGAAGTTTAGCGATGTTTGGTTTCAATGCGGAGGCCCTGGTCAAGCGGGGCAAGTGGGAAAAACTGACCGCCGTGGTCAACAAGCAGGATCTTAGCAAGGTGGACGCCATTGCCGAAGCCTGTGCTGCCAGCGATGAGGACGGTGCGTACAACACCCTGATCACCATGCTCAACTGTGACGACGTCCGGTGCAAGCTGGCCGCTGTCAAGGCTCTGGGCAAGCAGGGTCGTCCCGCTGCCATTACGCAGCTGATGTACCAGGTAAAAACTGCCGAGAGTGAAGAGCTGAAAAACGCCATCGCCGAAGCGATGGAAAAGCTTCACAAGTAAGCCTGTACAGCCCGCAAGGGCTTTCTGTACAGCCGCAAGGGCTGTGCATTCGGCAAAAGGAAAAGGGCAAAAAGCCATCCGCAGAACCCCGCAAAGGCCTGCAGATGGCTTTTTGTGTTGTATAGGAACTCTTTGCGCCGCAATTCTCTGTAAAAAAGAAAAAAACGAAAGGGGAAACAAGAAAAATGACTGATCTGCGTGCAAAACCGTATTTTCTTGACGACGAGGGCGTGGCCTGGGTAGAAAACACCATCGCCTCCATGACCGCCGAGGAAAAAGTCGGCCAGCTGTTCTTCCAGCTGATGGCCAGCCAGGACGAAGCCTACCTGAAGGACCTGATGGAGCGCTTCCATCTGGGCGGCTGCCGCTACAACAATATGCCCTCCGCCATGGTGCAGAACCAGAACCGCATTCTGCAGCAGTACGCCAGGGTGCCCGTGTTCATCGCCTGCAACACCGAAGGCGGCGGCGACGGCGCCTGTGCCGACGGCACCCATATCGGCGCCGGTATCAAGATCGGTGCCACCGGCAACAACGAGTACGCCCGTGCGCTGGGCAGGTACGCCAACGCCGAAGCGGCCGCCATCGGCTGCAACATGGCTTTTGCCCCCGTGTGCGACATCCACTACAACTGGCTGAACACCGAGGTCGTCACCCGTGCTTTCGGCAATGACCCCGAACGCGTTGCCGCCATGAGCCTTGCCTATATGGACGGCGCCCACGAAAACGAGGGCTTTGCCTGCGCCGCCAAGCACTTCCCCGGCAACGGTCTGGACCACCGCGACGCCCACATGGCCAACAACATCAACGGCATGTCGGTGGAGGAGTGGGACGCCACCTACGGCATGGTGTACAAGACCCTGATCGACGGCGGTCTGGACGCCATCATGGGCGGCCACATCATGCTGCCGGAGTACGCCCGCGCCATCAACCCGGACATCACGCCGGATGAGATGATGCCCGCCACCCTCAGCTACGATATCATGACCACCCTGCTGCGCGACAAGCTGGGCTTCAACGGCATGGTCGTCACCGACGCCTCCCACATGGTTGGCATGACCGACCGCATGACCCGCAAGGAGATGCTGCCCGCCTCCATCAACGCCGGCTGCGATATGTTCCTGTTCTTCAATGATCCCGACGAGGACTTCGCCACCATGCTGGAAGCCTACACCTCCGGCGTCATCAGCGAGGCCCGTATGACCGAGGCCCTGACCCGCATCCTTGGCCTGAAAGCCAAAATGGGCCTGCACAAAAAGGCCAAGGCGGAGCTGGTGCCCGCACCCGAGGTGCTGGCTGCCGAGATCGGCAGGCAGGAGTACAAGGACGTGCACGCCGCCATCGCCCGCGACTGCGTCACGCTGGTCAAGTACAAGGACGCCGGCGTGCTGCCCCTGACCCCGGAAAAATACAAGCGCATCATGATCGTCCACGTCAAGGGCCCGGATTCTCCCTTCATGGCTCTGGCCGCCATGGCTATGGGCGGCGGCATGCAGCGCAAGACCCCCGCCGAGGACCTGCGCGACCGTCTGATCGAAAAAGGCTTTGACGCTTTCATCTACGAAAGCCCGCTGGATAAGATGAAGAAGATGATCGCCGCCGGCGAAAAGCCCAGTCTCAACCTGTACTTTGCCGGCAAGAACGCCATCGCCGACTTCACCGCCCAGCAGGATCTGGTCATCACCCTGTGCGACGTGATGAGCGGCCGTCCCGTCTTCGGCATGAGCAAGGGCGGCGGCGAGATCCCCTGGTACGTCTTTGAGCTGCCCGTCGTGGGCATCAGCGTCAACGCGCCCACCATGCTGGCGGACGTGCCCCAGTTCCGCACCTATATCAACGCCTACGACTCCAGGCCCGCCACCATGGAAGCCCTTGTGGATGCGCTGGTCGCCGGTCCCGACGCCTTTAAGGGCAAGGACCCCATCGACAGCTTCTGCGGTCTGTGGGACGCCCGTCTGTAAACGGTGGCGCGCATGGCAAACGTGTTTGACACCTTTGTAAAAAAGCACGACTGGCTGGTGTGTGTGGACTCCGACGGCTGCGCCATGGACACCATGGACTGCAAGCATTTCCACTGCTTCGGCCCCTGCATGGTGGACGAATGGCAGCTGGACGCCTGGCGCGAGCCCATCCTCGCCCGCTGGAACGACATCAACCTGTACAGCATGACCCGCGGCGTCAACCGCTTCAAGGGGCTTGCCATGGCCCTGACCGAGATCAACGCGCAGTACACCGCCATCGACGGCATCGGTGCGCTGAACGACTGGGTCAGAACCAGCCCGGCGCTTTCCAACGATGCGCTGGCTTCCGCCATCGAAAACGGCGGTCATCCGGTGCTGGCCCGCGCGCTGGCGTGGTCCAAAGCGGTGAATAAGGCCATCGTTGCCCTGCCGGAAGAGCTGAAAGTCCCCTTCGACGGCGCAAAGGAGGGATTGGCCGCCGCCAAGACCTTTGCCGATGTGGCCATCGTCTCCAGCGCCAACCGCGATGCGGTGGTGGAGGAATGGGAGAAGTTCGGCCTGCTGCAGCACACCGACATCACCCTTGCGCAGGACTGCGGCAGCAAAGCCCACTGCATTGAAAAAATGCTGGAGTTCGGCTACGCTCCCGACCATGTGCTGATGGTGGGCGACGCCCCCGGCGACTGCGACGCCGCCGAAAAGAACGGCGTGTGGTACTACCCCATTCTGGTGCGCCGCGAAGGCGAAAGCTGGCAGCAGCTGCGCGAAACCGTGCTGAACGTGTTCCGCTGCGGCGGCTACGCCGCCGTTCAGGCAGAGAAAAAAGCCGAATTCCTGAAAAACCTCGGCGGCTGAGAAGCGCTCTCTGCAACAGCGTATAACAAAAAACGGTCTGCGGATACAACCGCGGACCGTTTTATATTTGGCGGGGCCTGAAAGGAATGAGGGCTTAATCCTGCCTGTAAGGCGAAATGCTGTCCAGCGCAAGGGTGGCTTTCAGGGTGCGGTCGCTCACAACGGCCACATAGCTGGTGCCCACGTTGACAGCAAGCTCGTCACCGGCTTCGTCGTACAGGGTCAGCGGCTGTTCCACCACGCCCTTTTTCCAGCTGATCTTCTGCCAGCCGCCCTGCGTGAAGTAGAAGCCCTCGCCCTCGGTGAGGTCAAAATGCGTGACCAGCCCGTCCTGCTTCAGCGTGACGGGGCATTCCAGCAGGATCACGTTGGTGTAACCCACCTGCTCGCCGACGGCCTCGTCCATCTGCGGATAGCCGTATTCGGTTTTCAGGTAGCGGTTGGTCTCGGCGTTGTAGGCAAAGCGCACCGGGGCGATCTGCGAGAACGAAAACTCGATGTTGGTGGCCGGCTGCGCGGGAACGACGGGATCCTTTTCGTAGGAGACGAACCGGAACAGCGTGTCCACCGTGCCGATGGTGGAGATCTCCTCGTGGGCAATGCCGGCGGCGGCAAGCTCGTCGTTGGTGTAGAAGCAGTGGGAGTTGTCCTTTGCGGCGGCGCGCACGTCGTCAAAGGCAAACACCGTGGAGCCAAGGTAAATGCCGTCCACCGTGGGGTACTGCAGGGTGTTCAGCAGATCGGCGGCGTATACGCTGCTGCCGATGTGCAGCAGGATCATGTTTTCCGGAATGAGCACCTGCAGGAACTGATCGCGGGTGGAGCGTACCGGCCCCAGCTTGCCGGGAATGGCTTCGGCGGAGGGGAACACCGCCATCAGCCGGGGAATGCCGCCCTCGGTCACCATCTCAAAAACCACACTGGCCGAAGCAATGCCGCTGTGGGGCAGCGCAGCGCTGGAATTGTCCAGCATGACGGCCACCGGGCGGGTACCCTGCACGGCGTCCTCCGCCAGCTTTGCGCCGGTCAGCGGGTCGCAGTCCAGCGGAAGGATCTCCCCCGGCTCCTTTTCGGGGGCGGGGGCCGGGTCGTCGGCGGGGGTGCTGTTCTCCACGTTGGGGTCCTCGGTGCTTACCCCGCGGGAGGCGCATCCGCCAAGGCTGCACACGCAGCCTGCGCACAGCGCCAGACACAGCGTCAGTGCCAGAATTTTGGAAAAAAGCCGTTTCATGGGGAATGCCCCTCCTTTGCGGTGAGATCAGGGTCTGTTCAATGCTAGTATACCCGTTTTGTGCAAAAAAGTAAAGGTCTGCCGCCGTTTGGCCGAAAGAATTTAAGAAAAATCCGTCGGCATATAAAAAGGAGCCGCCGCACGAATAGTGAGGCAGCTCCCTGTCCGTTGAAGGTGTGTGAAAATGCTCTGCGAGGGAAAGAGGAAATGCGTCAGTCGCCGATCTCCGCCTCTTCGCCGGTGGTCTCAATGACCGCTTCCTCCACAACGACCTCGGGGCCGGTGTAGCTGAAGTTGTAGTACTCGTCCAGATCGACGAAGGCGATATAGGTCTTGCCGCAGTTCAGCTTCAGCGAGTTCTCGTCCATGTCGGTCAGGCGCAGCATATCGGTGGTGGCGCCCTTGAACCAGCGGATGGGCTCGGCTTTGCCGTTGCTGAAATAGGTGCCCAGGCAGCCAAGGTCAAGGTCCAGCTTCTGATAGTTGGGGTCGCCCTTGTCGTTGCCGTTGGCATCCAGGTTGCCGCCGGGGTAGGGGTAGGTGGTGATATCCGCCCACAGCACCAGCACGTTTTCAAAGCTCAGCTGTTCGCCGTTGTTTTCGTCGATGGTGTCGTGCCACACGCCGAGGCTGCCGTTCCACTGGCTCATCAGGTACTCGCCGGTGGCCTCGTCATAATCAAACACGGTGCGGTAGCTGTAGCTGTGCACAATATTGATGTTGGTGGCGTCGTCGCCCACAAGCTCGCGCTCGCCGCCGTTTTCATCGTACTTGACAAAATCAAAGCAGGTGGCGCCCTCGCCGTAATTGTACTCCATGTTGGTCTCGGCCTTGGCAAACACCTCGTCCAGCAGCTCCCTGGTGGTAAAGGCGGTATGTTCGTAGCTGAAGCCGGAGTTCAGACGGTTCTGGTCGCGATAGATGAAGTTGTAGGTGTTGCCGTCCACATCGCGGTCCCAGTACTCGTTCTGGTCGATGTAGGTCTGGGTGATGCCGCTGCGGCCGATGTGCATGTACGCGGCGTCAAAGGGGATGGCCAGCCGCAGGAACTGGTCGCGGCCGCTGCGCACGGGGCCAAGGTCGCCCTCCAGCTTGGTGTAATCCTGGAAAAGCGCCATAAAGCGGGTGATGCCGCCTTCCACCTTGGTCTCAAACAGAATATCCGCCTGGGAAAGACCGCGCTGCGGCCGGCAGGAGGAGATGTTGTTGATCATCACCGCGGTCACGCGGCTGTTGGCGTTGTAATCCTCGGTCTGCTCCTCGCCGGTCAGGTAGTTGGGCAGGTACGGCGGGGGTTCGGGCTCCGGTTCAGGTTCGGGTTCGGGTTCCGGCTCCACAACGCTTTCCGGCTGGGAAACGACGCTCTCGGGTTCGGTGGCGTCGTCCGCAGGGGCGCTGCAGGCACACAGGCCGATGCAAAGGCACAGGCACAGCAAAATGGCAAGCAGGCGTTTCATGGCAAAAAGCACTCTCCGTTCTTTGGCATTGGCAACGCGGCTGCGGCTGCACGGCGCATTGCTATTTTATAATGATATATGATTTGCGGCGGAATGTAAAGGCTCGCGCACACAGCGGAAGAATTTTCCGCTTTTTTGACGAACCGCGCCCGTTTTTTTTGTGAAACTTTTTTGCGGGGCAAGCCGGCACGGCAAAGCGGACCGCGAAAAGATTTCACATTCTTTTCACATCGCTTTCGCAGCTTACCCAAGCTTATTTTACAGATTTCCTGTATAATGGTGTGTGAAAATGCGGCGCACGCCGCGCATCAACGATACAGGAGGCGAAACGCTTTGATCGAAGTCAGCCATCTTACCCGGCGCTACGGGCAGCTGCTGGCGGTGGAGGATGTTTCCTTCTCGCTGCAGCCCGGGCGGATCTATGGTTTTCTGGGCCCCAACGGCGCAGGCAAATCCACCACAATGAACATCCTCACCGGCTATCTTTCCGCCGCGGAGGGCAGCGTCACCGTCAACGGCTGGGACGTATTTGAAGAGCCGCTGCAGGCCCGCAGGCAGATCGGTTATCTGCCGGAGAATCCCCCGCTTTACATGGATATGACGGTGTGGGAGTATCTGAAATTTGTCGCGGGGCTGAAAAAGGTCTCCGCAGACAAGGCCGCGCTGGAAAAAATCGTGCAGCGCACCGGCCTGACGGATGTGAAAAACCGTCTGATCCGCACCCTTTCCAAGGGCTACAAGCAGCGCGTGGGCATTGCACAGGCGCTGGTGGGCAACCCGCCCGTCATCATTCTGGACGAGCCCACCGTCGGCCTTGACCCGCTGCAGCGCATCGAGGTGCGCGAGCTGATCCGCGGGCTTGGCGGCGAGCACACCGTGCTGCTTTCCAGCCACATTCTGTCCGAGATCAGCGAGGTCGCGGACGTGGTGCTCATCCTTTCCCACGGGCGGCTGGTCGCGCAGGACACGCCGGAAAATCTGGCAAAGCATGCAAAGCGTGCCAAACGCTGCACCGCCCTTGTCAAAGGCGATGCGCAGACGGTGCAGCAGGCGCTTGCCGCGCTGCCGCTGACGGGCTGCACCCTCACCGAAAAAGCGGACGGCCTGCTGGAGCTTTCGCTGGAGAGTGAAGAGGACGTCCGCGAAGCGCTGTTCTGGGCGCTGGCCGAGGTCCGCTGCCCCATTCTGGAGGAGAGCGCCGCTGCCGTCAGTCTGGAGGATATCTTCCTTGAGCTGACCGGCGAGGAGGATGCCGCCCGCGCCGCCGAGACCGAGGCGGCCGCCACCGTCAGTGCCGCCCGCGAAAAGGCCGCCGCTGCCGCCAAAGACGCTTCGGCGCAGGAAAACACCACCGGAAAGGAGGGTGAGTGATATGTCTGCCATCTATCGCCGCGAGGTCCACAGCTATTTCACCTCGCCCATCGGTTACCTGCTCATCGCTTTTCTGCTGGTGATGAACGGCATCTACTTCACCGCCTATAACCTCACCGGCGGCTACTCCAACTACGGCCTTGTGCTGTATTACACCCTCATCGTGCTGCTGCTGTTCTGCCCGCTGCTCACCATGCGCTGCTTCAGCGAGGAACGCCGCCAGAAAACCGATCAGCTGCTGCTTTGCGCACCGGTGCGCACGGTGGAGATCGTGCTGGCCAAGTTTCTGTCCGCCGCCACGGTGCTGTGCGTGCCCGCCGCCGTGTTCTGCACCTGCCCGCTGGTGCTGAGCCTGTACGGTAAGGTGGATATGGGCATGACCTACGCCACCATTCTGGCATGGCTGCTGCTGGCCTGTGCCTGCGTGTCCGTGGGCGTGTTCTTCTCCTCCGTCACCGAAAACCAGATCGTCGCGGCTCTGCTCAGCTTTGTGGTGCTGCTGCTGGCCTACCTGATGAACGGCGTCGCCTCCATGGTCACCGGCTCTGCCGGCGCGGCCTTTGCCGTGTTTGCCGTGGTGTGTGCGCTGGCCGGTCTGCTGGTGTGGTACATGACCCGAAGCCGCAGCATTGCGCTGACGGTCGCCCTGATGGGTCTGGCCGTGCTGGGCATGCTGTACCTGTTCAATGCCGAGGCCGTCACCGGCGCCCTCACCGTGGTGCTGGGCATGCTGGCCCTGTTCGAGCCGTTTACCGGCTTCCTCAGCGGCATTTTCTATGTGCCCTCCGTCGTCTATTATCTCTCCGTCATCGTGCTGTTCCTGTTCCTGACTGTACAGTCGCTGGAACGCCGCCGTTATAATTAAAAAAGGAGGAATGCTGTGATGAATACCGAAAAAACCTCCTCCAAACGCCGCGCCGACCGCCTGTTCCATACCGGCGGCTGGGCCGTGCTTGCCGTAGCCATCGTGCTGGCGGCGCTCATCCTGCTGAACGTGATCGTCCGCCTTCTGCCCGAAAGCTGGATCAATTACGATCTGACTGCCGTCAAGCTCTATTCCATCGGCGAGCAGACCAAAGCCATCGTGTCCGATATCGACGAGCCCGTCACCATCTACTGGCTGGTGAGTGCGGGCAACGAGGACACCACCATCGAAGAGCTGCTGGAGCGCTATCAGGAGCTTTCCGACAAGATCACCATCGAAAAGGTGGACGCCACCTCCCGCCCCAACTTTGCCACCGCCTACACCAGTGCCTCACTGTACCAGAACTCGCTGATCGTCGAGAGCGCAAAGCGCTTCAAGGTGCTCAACTACACCAACATCTACGTCACCGAGTATGAGTACGCGGCGGATTACACCGTCACCAGCACCACCACCTCCTTCCAGGGCGAAAACGCGCTGACCGGTGCGCTGGACTACGTCACCACCGACGTTCTGCCCGTGGTGTACTATCTCAGCGGCCACGGCGAGCCCGGCTTTGGCGACGAGCTGGAGAGCCAGATCACCGCGCAGAACTTCACCGTTACCGACCTGACTCTGATGAACGCCGACGCCTTCCCCGAGGACTGCGCCGCGCTGGTCATCGACTCTCCCGCCAGCGACCTGTACGAGGGTGAGGCGGAGATGATCCTTGACTACATCGCCGATGGCGGCAAGGTCATTCTGCTGACCAACTACGGTCAGGCCGCCATGCCCAACCTGGAAAAAGTCACCGACGCCTTCGGCGTGTATGCCGAGCAAGGCGTTGTGCTGGAGGGCAGCCGCGACCACTACTACCAGTATCCCATTTATATGCTGCCCAATGTGGAAAAGCACTCCGTCACCGGCAGCCTTGCCACCGACGGTATGTACGTCATGTACTATCTGGGCCAGAGCATTGAAAAAGCGGATGACATTGCGGATGACCTCACCGTGCAGAAGCTGCTCACCAGCTCGGACGACGCCTACATCAAGGTGGACGCCGCCAATTCCCAGACGCTGGAAAAGGAAGAGGGCGATATAGAAGGCCCCTTCGACCTCGCCGTTCTGGTGCGCAACGAAACCAACCGCAGCCATCTGGTGTGGTACACCACCGGCGCGCTGCTCAACGCCAGCATCAACGATATGGTCTCCGGCAACAACTTCACCCTGATGGTCAACACGCTGGGCTTCCTGTGCGAGCATGAAAGTGCCATCTCCATCGAGGGCAAAAACATCTCCACCGAGATGCTGCTGGTGCCCACCTCCGCCGCCGGCTGGTGGAAGACCCTGTACACCGTGCTGCTGCCCATCGCCTGCGTGGCGGTCGGCGTTGTGACCTTTGTCCGCCGGAGGATGCTGCGATGAGTGAAAACAACAACGCGTTTTCCGGCGCGGCCCCCGGCAGCGCCGAGGAGCGCCGCCGCGCCCGTGCCCGCAAGCGCCTGCTGGCCCTGTGCGTGGGCTGTGCGGTGCTGGCGGTGCTGACGGCGGGCATCCTGCTGCTCAACGCCTTCAACGCCCGCCGCGCCGCCGAAGAGGAGGCCGCCGCCAACGCCGGCCCCTCCGTTCCCGTCAACACCCTGCCCGAAAGCGGCACGGCGGACAGCTTCAGCTTTACCGCCACCGACGGACAGACCGTCACCCTGCGGCTGGAGGGCGATCTCTGGACGCTGGAAGGCGACCCCGCCTGCCCGGTGAACACCGCCGCGGTGCAGACCCTGTACGGCCGGCTGCTGTCGCTGAAGGCCTACCAGAGCTTCACCCCCGAGGAGGAGCTGGCCGGCTACGGGCTGGACGTGCCCGTCCTCACCGTCACCCTGACCGATACCGCCTCCGGCGCCGCCCGCACCCTCAAGCTGGGCGCGCTGAACGAGGCTTCGACCTACTACTACCTCAGCGTCGGCGGGGAGAGCACGCTGTACACCGTTTCGGACGAGCTGTACGCCGCCTTCTACATCAAGCTCACCGACCTGCTCACGCCGGAGAGCCTGCCGACGTTCGCCTCCAACGATATCACCGCCGTCACCGTTGCCGCCCCCGGCGCGCAGCCGCTGTACCTGACCCCCACGCAGCAGCAGCTCAACGGCGTGACCCTGTGGCAGGCCGTGCAGGGCGAGGCAACGGCCACGGTGGACGCCGCCACCGGCGTCACCATTCTGGACCGGCTGGCCTCCCTCAGCTACAACAGCATGGCCGCATGGGCGCCGGATGACGCCGCGCTGGCCGCCATGGAGCTTGACGAAGCGCAGTGCACCGCCATCACGGTGGAGTACACCACCACCGATGAGCAGGGCGTCTCCGTCAGCGACAGCCTGACCCTGTATGTGGGCGATACCGACACCGAGACCGGCGGCCGGTACGCCTACGCTGCGGGCCACGGCGGCGTTTACCTTATCACTGCCGCCAAGGTGGAGGGCCTGCTGGAAGCCACCCCTGCCGACTTTGCCCCGCTGGAGGACGAAGTCGCCGCATAAAAGCCGTACCCCTGTGCAGCCGCAGCCGGCAAAGCTGCGGCTGCCTGTCTGTTTTTGCGGCCCCGCGCCGGAGCGGGTGCCGCCGTACATGGCCCGACAGCGCACATCCCCGCCGCCGGGGGAAACAAGCATGAAGCGTTTCAGGATTCTGGCCTGTAAGATAGTTCAACGGAAGCTGGCACAGGTGATGCCGCCTGTCCCAACGCCGTGTGTCCGGCATTGAAAACAACGAAAAACCACTCCGCTGTGAGGCCTTTGCGGCCCCGCGGCGGAGTGGTTTTTTGCAGAAATATGTTTCCGTCCGTGACGGAATACGAAGCCGGCTGCCCGCATGGCAGACTGGGGCACAGCGAATGAAAGTGAATGAAAAGCCGTCAGCCTGCGGTACGGGCGATGACCTCGTCCTGTATCTCCCGCGGCAGACCGGCAAAGGGTGCGCTGTAGCCGCACACCCGCACCACCAGATCCGGGTGGCTGCCCGGGAGGTCGCGCTCCTCCAGCATGGCGGCGGCGTCCGCCACGTTGGTCTGCAGCACCGGCAGCTTCAGTGCAATGCAGGTGCGGATGAAATCCGTCAGCGCCTGCAAAGCGTTCTCGCCGTCGGAAACGGTATACGGCAGGGCGACGTCAAATATGCCCACGTCGTTGAAATCCGCTTCGGTCAGCGCCGTCATGGAAAGCGCCGCCGTGGTCAGCTGGGGCAGCACCGCCATGTTCATCTGGCGCGAAAGCGGCTCGCCTGCGCGGCGGCCGTCCGGCGTGGCGCCGGTGCCCGCGCCAAAGCCGATGAAGTTGAAATAGGTGAACAGGCTGGTACGCCATTCAATGCCGCAGCCGTTTTTCACGCCGCGGGTCAGTTCGGCCAGCGCGTGGGCCAGCTGTTTTGCAAAGGCGTCGGCATCGGGGCTGTGGCCAAAGCGGTCGGTGCTGGCCTGCAGGGCGCGGCGCAGCGGTTCGTGACCTTCAAAATTTGCGGCAAGGGCGGCAAAAAGCTGCTGCTGCGTGCCCTCGGCGTAGGCGCGGCGCAGCGCCAGCAGACTGTCGCACAGGGTGCCGAAGCCCACCAGCGAAAGCGTCTTGTGGTTGTAGCGGGCGCCGCCGTCGGCCATGTCCGTACCGGCGGCGGTGCAGTCGGCGGTAAAGGCGGAAAGCATCGTCTCGGGGCAGATGAAAAGGTGCTGCCGTTCAAACGGGGCAAACACCTCGGCCTGCACCTGCGCCAGCGAGCGCAGATTGGCTAAAAACGACCCGTACAGCGCCTCAAAATCCTGCTTTTCAAACCGGCCGTACCGGTAAAGGACGGCAAGCCCCTGCGGCAGGGCGGCTTTTTCGTACCGGATGGTGTGCAGCAGCACCTGCGCCATGTTGAAATACGCAAAGGCGCGGCTGTGGATCTGGTTGCGGCAGATGACCTCCTGACAGCCGTTGCCGACGTAGGTGCGGGCGTCCTCGGCGGAAAGCCCCATGCGCAGGAACATCGGCACGATGTAATCGTCGTTTTGCACCACAAGATTGTTGTTGCCGGTGCGCATCAGCGCCGCCAGCGCCTCTATGTATTCCCGCGGGCTTTCGGCGCAGGCGCGGGCGTTCAGCTTGGGATTGATCAGCTTGTTTTCGGCGTATGCCCGCAGAACAAGCTTTGTCATGGCGTTGTACACCGGTCTGCCGTCGGGGTCACAGCCGCCCACCGCCGCCGAAACGCCGTTGTCGTAGGTGGTGCGGTCGGTGGTGTTGAAAGCGCAGTGCATGTCCGTCTTGTGCAAAAAGCACTGCAGCAGAAAATACGCCTCTTCCTCCGTGATGCGGCCCGCGGCCAGATCCTTTTCGTAATAAGGCTGCAGCAGCCGGTCAAGCTGGCCGTAGGCGTTCATCTCCACGCCGTCCAGCCCGCTGATGAACAGCGTGGTGCACAGAATGCTGTTCATGGCGTCAAACAGGGTGACGGGCGGTTCCCACGGGGTGTTGACGCTGTTTGCGATGCGTTCCAGATTGTAACGCGCGTCCCCGTCGGCGGCTTCCGGCAGCAGGGCGGCGGCTTTTTCCCGCAGGCGCAGACCGATTTTTTCCACCGCGCGGCAGCAGTCCATCAACAGCTCGCGCCAGCGGCGCTTTTCGGGGTCGGTCTCGGCGGCGTTGTACCGCACGCACTCCTCGTACACGCCGCGCCAGCCCAGCGCCAGCAGCCGGTCGTGGTCCAGCGTGCGGTGGATGTGGTCGGAATAATCGTTGAAGCCGCCCAGCCCGTTTTCGCCCAGCAGCTGCCGGAGGGCGTGCAGGGACGAAAAATCCACCCCGCTCTTGTCACGGCAGCGGTTGCCAATGCCCACATAGCATACGTGGCGCGCTTCGCCCACGTCCAGCTCAAACGCAAACGGATAGTGGGGGAAGACGTGTACCGGGCAGTGCTCGGCGGCGCTTTGCACGATCACGCGCTTGCGCCCGTACGGGTCGCCCCCGGTGGGAATATTGTTCTCCGGAAAACAAAGGTCGGTGGGGTAGTGCGTCAGCACCGCGTCCAGATCTTTCTGGATGACGGGCTTCATCTGCTGAAAATCAAAGTTCATGCGCGGCAGCTCCTTTCGGCAGGTTTCGAGGTCAGTATACCATCCGCCGGACTTCTTTGCAAGCGCGGCCCTCCGCATTTTGCGCAGAAAAAAGAAGCTGCCGCAGAAGGGGAAAAATTCTGCGGCACGCCCCTTTTTAAACGTGTGTTTTCCGTGGTGGTGCGGCCTGCGTTCAGCCGCACGGGGGGATATCCGCCAGCGCAAGGCGGGTCAGCTCCACGCCCTCCTTGCACTGCGAGTAAATGACGTACAGTACGCCGTCGTGTACCAGCGTGTGGGGGTACCCGTACACACCGCCCTTCCAGCGGCCCTCAAAGCGCATGTCGTAACCCTCGTCGCGCAGAACGTACTCCTCGGCAAAGTCCTCGCCGTCCGCCGAAAGGCTCAGCACCAGCGGGCTGCGGGGCTGCGGCCCGCCCGGACGGGCGTTGCTCACCACATAATACCTGCCGTCCGGCAGGCGTCCGCAGTGGAATTTGCTGGCGTCGTTGGCAAACTCCGTGGGCTGCGGCGTGCTCCAGCTTTCACCGTCGTCGCGGCTTTCGCTCACCCACAGCCGGTCGTCACAGCTGCGCAGCAGCATGTGCAGCACGCCGTCGTCCGTCTGGTAGAACGAGCCCTCGCAGATCATGGTGCAGGCCCAGCCGTTGGCGGGGGTCACCATGTGGATGCAGTCCGGGTCGTCCCGCACCGGCTTTTCGCCGAAGGCACCGCCGTACACGCCGGTCAGGGTGTAGGCGCCGGTGCCGGTGGGGTCGTCGCTGTAGGGAAACGCGACGTTGCCGCTGATGATCAGTCGTCCGGAGGCGGTTTTCTCCGGCGGATGGTTGGGCACCACGGGCAGTGCGGTGCGCACCGGCTTTGACCAGTGCACGCCGTCCGTTGTGGTCAGATACCCAAGGAACGTATCTTTGTAGTTGTCGCCGGTGGCGACGGGGTTGGCTTTGTCAATGTAGGCGTAATGCCCGAAATACGCCGTCAGCACGCCCTCGTGCACATGAAAACCCGCCGCCGTCAGCACGCCCTCGGGGCAGGTGATCTCCCCCGGGGTCACAAGCACCTGCGGCGGCGTCCAGTGCACGCCATCGGCAGAGCTGGTCAGCAGCACCCGCTGGCCGGGCTCGTCCTCGCCCACAAAGCCGGCGGACCACATGGCGTAAAACCGTCCGCTGAAATGGCAGACGGAGGGGTGGTGGCTGTAGCTTGCGCCCTCGGCGGCCTCGTACAGGCAAATGCGCTGTGAGGGCAGCTTGCGGGTGATGTTCTGCGGATGGTTGCGGATCATGGCGTGAGCCTCCTTTGCGGCGCGGCGTGCGCCGTGTGTTGTGTGCGGAATACGTCCGGGGTGCGTGTCCGGCATAAAAGCCCGTCCGTGCGGCGCGCCGCCTGCTTATACGGTTTGGGCAGCGGCTGCCGCAGCTTATTCGGACTTCTGCGGCAGTTTTTTCAGCGGATGCGCACCGCGGTGCCGTAGGCGATGCACTCGGCGGCACCGCTCATGATCTCGGCGCTGCAATACCGCACGCCGACGACGGCGTCCGCGCCAAGGGCGGCGGCCTCGTCCACCATGCGTTTTACGGCGATCTGCCTTGCCTCGTTCAGCATCTCGGTGTAGCCGACGATCTCGCCGCCCACAAGGGTCTTCATTCCGGCCATAAAATCACGGCCGGAGTTTTTGCTGTATACCACGGTGCCTTTCACCATGCCCAGCGCGTCGATCTCCGTGCCGGGGATGTAATCAATACTGAGCAGCTTCATCCTCTTCTCCCCCCTTGATCTCGCGCACGCGCATCCACAGTGCGGCGGCCAGCCCTGCCGCAACGGCCACCGGCGCCGCCAGCAGAAGGATCTCCAGCAGCAGCGGCAGCGGATCGGCGGCAAGGGCCTGTGCCAGCAGGACCTCGGCGCAGGCAAGCACCAGCCCCAGCAGCACGGTGATCAGCACCGGCCCCAGGATCTTTTTCGTGCGGTCGTTTTTCACGTTCATAAAGCGTGTACCCGTCCTTTCCAGTTCGGTGATACGCGCCTCCCAGGCGGGCACATCCATGGTCTGCAGCGTCTGGCCGCTTTCGGCAAGCTGGGTGCAGACTTCGCTTATCTGTACAAGGTCGCGGGCGCGGCGTTCCAGCTCCAGCTGCTGGCGCTGCATGCAAAGCTCCAGCGTCTGGCTGCCGTCCTGCAGCCGGCGAATGTCCTCCAGCGGTACCGAAAGCTGCCGCAGCAGCCGGATCTTCATCAGCTGCTGTACGTCGGCCTCGCTGTATTCGCGGTAGCCGTTTTCGGCGTTGCGGCCCGGCTTCAGCAGGCCTTCCTCCTCGTAAAAGCGGATGTTCTTTTTGGTGACGCCCACACGGCGTTCCACCTCGTTGATGCGCATGATGTGCTTCCTTCCTGTGGCGGCGGGCTTTGCGCCCTGCGTACAAGCCTATTGTAGACCCTCCACCAACTGGAAAGTCAAGGGGCGAGGAGAAATTTTCCCCCGAAAAGGGGAGGTGGCTTGAGGCGCGCCTCAAGCACCCAGTGTACTTTTCTTGTAACCGAAGAAAGGAAGTTCACAAGTGAACAGAAGTTCACAAGTGAACTTCACCAAAAGAAGTTCCGCTGTCAAGGCAGCGGACCCCTGTAAAAGCTGTCATGTCATCTGGAGATACTGCGAATGCAGTATCTCCAGACGAAATGACATTATTGCGGGGGTTCGCTGCCCCGCAAGCAGCGAATTTCTTTTTGGTT